>NZ_QEHP01000103.1:0-16263 GCF_003094695.1 Chryseobacterium sp. HMWF035
ATCCCAATGCCTTTGTACAGCACGAAGTTCCATTTAGAGAAGTATATATGAAGACATTCCCTTTTCTGGTTATCTATGAAACAGAATCCTCAAAAATACTGATACATTCCGTTTTCCATATCAGGCAAAATCCCGAAAAAAAAGTATCATCTTTATTATAGTTTTCATAAATATAAAAAAACACCTAACCTATTGACAAATTTCATTTACCTTGCACAAGTACGTTTGTGCAAAGATGAGAAACACCAGTTTTCAATTATGTTTTTAGTGAATTAATACTTTATTGTGCAGGCTAAAATTTTATCATCATTTACACTTTTCCAGAAAAGATGCTAAAAATATATTTTCTATTTTAATTTTTTAATTGACAGATTTGCAAGAAGTGATTTCATTTGTGTAATGGCAACTTTATTGAGCTGGATAAGCCTTTCACTTTGCGGTAAGCCTTGCTGGATTAATAAAGCATTGATGCTTTCCATATTGCTGAGTACCACCAACTGCTCCAATGTCGCATAGTCCCTTACATTACCCTTTTTGTCGGGATTATGGTCTCTCCACGATTTTGCAGTAACTCCGAATAAAGCTACGTTCAACAAATCGGCTTCATTTGCATAGACAAAATTGGCCTGTTGTCCGGTAATTTCCTGCGGAATCAGATTTTCTTTGATGGCATCAGTATGGATATGGTAGTTGATTTTAGAAAGGGTTCTTTGTAAATTCCATTCTAATTGCAACCTGTCGTTTTCATCACTTTTTAAGCGTTGAAATTCTCTAATGAGAAAATACTTGAATTCGGCGGACAGCCAAGTTCCAAATTCAAATGCAATATCTTTATGGGCAAAGATACCTCCTCCATAACGCCCAGATTTTGAGAAAATTCCTATCGCATTTGTCATTTCTACCCAACGTTTTGGTGTTACAAGTAATCTGCCTTCACTATTTCTAACCGTATGGAATCCCATACGGTTAAAATTTGGATTGTTAACATGTTCCCAAACAGCCAAAAAATCAACAGTAAAATAAGTGCTCATCCAATTTGAAACAACAAAACGAGCTTCCTGATTATCTTTGTAGCCAGCCATATCGGTTAAGGAAATATAATCCTCATTATTTTGCTGAATAATGGTAATCTCGGTATTTGATACGCTTATTTTTGATGTTTTTGCCATTCCCCATTCTTTTTAGCTCGTAAAATATTCAACCCTACCTCACTTTTAATTATGGCGAATTCACCATAATTAAAATTTGGATTGTATACGCTTTCCCAAATTCCAAGATATTCGACCGTGTTTCTATTACGAAGCCAATCAGTGATGAAAAAATCTACGTCTTTTGCTTTTAACATATCGGTTAAAGAAATGTATTCCTTATTTTTATCTGAAAGAATGGTTATGGCTTTTCCCTCTACTTGTAAAATTTTGCTTTTTGCCATTGTCAAATATTTTATCTCTTAAAACTATTTATTCTAAACCCTCGAATTCAAGGGATTTAGAATCAGGATTACATATGGTATCCCAAAAAACCAAGAATGCTGTTTGTTATTCAATTCTAATATGTTCATTCAGACTGATCGCTAACTAATTGTAATTTATGAGAGCTTTTTAAAGCATTTAAAGTGATGAACTTGGATGATTAATCGTCCGAAAATAGTCATTGAGCATTCCCGAGAAAACAGGATGAACCCCAAACCAATCTGGGATTAACTTTCTATTTTTTAACTTTCTTCATTGCATCAAGATATTTTTTCTTCACTCCGTTATCTTTTTCCTTTTCACAAAGCCGTTCAATTTGAGACAATAGTTTGATATGATGTTCCGTTTTTAATTTTAAAATTTCTGCCAAAGCATAAGCACTTGCCCAACGAACTACTGTTCCTGCATTTTCAGCATTTGGAAGAAGGTTGTTAATGGCTCTGTCAAGTTGCAACGGAAATCTTTTAGCAATATTTCCAATCACTTTGGCACTCTCCCATTTTACTCTTGGTTCTTCATCCTTCAAAGTTTCAATAACATAATCCATTAAACTTTCCTCTGCAATAGCAGAATTGGTTTTAGTCGCATACTCCACTGCTTCAATGCATGTTGCCTTATCGGTTGCTTTTTGCAGTTCTGCATAAGCCAATAATTCATCCATTGGTAATTCATCGTTCAATAACCATTCACCAAGGGTTTTTACTTTACCCTTGGCTTTTATGGTTTTGTCCTGAAATAGATGTTCTATGGTCATTATGCTTGTTGCTCATCAAAATTAACCATCCAGTTAATCCCAAACTTATCGGCAAACATCCCGAAATAAGCTCCCCAAAAAGTTGGGTTCATCGGCATCGTGACCTGCCCTCCCTCAGATAAAGCGTTGAATAATTTATCAGCTTCGTCTCTGCTCTCAGCATTGATAGAGATTGAAAAATTGTTTCCTTCTTTGAAGTTCGATGCCCATTCTCCGCCTGTATCACTTCCCATCAGACAGGTTTCTTTACTGATTGGTAAATGATGTCCAAAATTTCGTTTTGGTATAAAGTACTTTCCTGAACATCTTTTTTTATATGATAATGATGACTGATTGTATATCTTTTGCTTTTAGATCCATCTTTTGTAAGAGCAAAAAACTCCATTCGATTATTTATTGTCCATCGAATAATATCCGCCTGCTCAAAGGTCATTATTTTTTTTCTTTTCCATTAAATGCTTTATAAATGCATCGGTCCTTTTTGTTAAAGGAAACTATAGTATTAATACTAAGATAGTTATATCCGGACTGAAAAAAGCAGATCAAACCCAAAAAGCCTAAAAAATAGAGAAAATAAGCATTTGTATGAATTAATAGAGACAACATACAGGCAATAATTCCCAAACCGCTAAATATAAATACGTTTTTCATATTCCGAGAATAGGGGGTGAGACTGAGCTTATCCTCAGTATTTTGAAAGTGATAGCTTTCTAACATAGGTTCATTTTTTATAATTAATAATCTTTTCGGTCTCTATAATAATTGAAGACAAGGAACCAATTGTGGCGAAGTATCTCCTGTCCAGTACTGCTGCTTTATGATTACAGAAAATGAGATAGGCAGTCGCCAAAATGGGAATAAAATTAGTAGTTGATTCACTTTTTTGAATCTGTAGTAAGTCTTTTAGATGGAAAATTTTGGTTTGACAGAAAATATTTTCTCTGACTCTTATGGTTTCTGTATTTTTATCAATAACTAATATCTTAGATAATTCTAAAAGATAAACTATAGATAACATATAGCAAAAAACTAATACTGTAACAGGATACAGCTTACTTTTGACTATTACTCCATATATGATAGAATAATTCCAAATGACTAAAGCTAAAATCCACAGAAACAGAATACGCCCTATTCTATAAAATGTTATTGATTTTAATTTAAATTGATCTCCGTTTTGAGTATAATATTTAAGCATTCCCTTTTTTCTTTATTATTGTCCGATTAAAAACCAAAATAGCATTATTCAAGAGACTTTCATATTTTTTTGAAATTATTAAAATCATAATTCATTGACTGTTAATACTAATAAATACAAACTATTCTGAAATAATATCTAAACATCATAAAAAACACTATTAAATTCTTTAGTATTTTTTAACATTCCACCTTACTTTAAAAACTCTCCATCAATAATCAACAATTTTATGCCATCTTTCTGAAATAGAACGATGCGAACTCTGACCATCAGAAACAATATAAGACATCCTCTTTCTCAAAAAAGTCTTTTCGCCCGTTATTAATTTATTTATCAATTCTCCCTCCAGACATTGTACAATATGCCCCTTTTGGCACCAATGATCAACAAAATAGTTTTCAGTATAGGTTAAACCTTCAAGTTGAACAGTTTGGCAATAAGCAGTTCCTGTTTCGTCCACATGCTCTGTTTTTTCTTTTGCTTCCCAATCTGTCGTTTGGAATAATATTTTACTCATCGTTTTTATTATTTAATTTTTTTGAACAATTACAATGATAAAAAACAATATAACCATACTAACATTAATAGGTAAGTTTTGAAAATTTTATATCTTAATAGTTTAAGAACTATTGATTTATAACTACAGAAATAAAAGAGATTACAATCACTTTAGCATTATCCTTACTTGAGGATCCTATTTCCAATAACAAAAGAGTTATACATAAAAGTCCTTATGATAAGTATAGGAATTATTTTTGATTTTTATCGCTTTTTACATCAATGCTTTGCTATACCGCAACTTTGAATTTGTTATTTAATAAAACTAAATTGATTTTCAAATATTTTTCCAATTACAGGAATTGGCATTTCCATGGAATTTATAGCATTAATGATTCCAAAAATCCATAATATTAAAAATACAATTCCAAAATAGTTAATAAATGATAATGATGGTATTATTGAAGTTAGAATTCCTGCGATAATACCAAAAGCAAATTGCGAAATAAAGATTCCAAAAGATTGTTTTAAATGATATTTTATAAAAGAATCTCTTTTATTGCTATTGGTAATGAAATAAGCAACAAGCCATCCGATAATTGTAATGTAAGAAATGATTGCTAATCTATTTTTGCTCATGATTAAATTGTTGTTAGATAATTAATAAAATTGTGATTTAATTAAATCAACACTTCGTTAAATGTCAATTTTTCTATTAAGTTAAAGTTTTTTGAAAAATGTTGCAGCTAATTAAAACTTTGATATAATAATCCAGTTATTTCCGTCACTTTGCACAGAAAGACCTCTTCCTCCATCAGAATTATTAAGAATGTAAGAGCTGAATGTACTTCCGTTTAATCTGAAATTTCCTGTAACAGTTTGCGTACCGGTTGTATCATTAATAATATGATATATACGTCTTATGTTGGCAGAACTTGGTACAGGAAGACTTATTGCACCCTGAACTAATAGCGTAAAATCATTGTCCGCAATAGTTCCTGAAGACAAGGTTCTGATATTTCCGCCTAAAGATCCTTTTACATCTAGTGTGCTTACCGGAGCAAGATTCCCTACATTGTTTACAATTCCCATCCCGACATTTCCGGAGGCTGTCATGGTAGTAACTGTTTTGGCATTGATTATGAAATATTGGTTTCCACCAATAGAACTTCTTAATTCGTGCTCTAAGTTATCTCCATTTGAATAGAATACTCCTAAATTTGCAGTTTGAATACCATCTGCTCTCAATACATTAGTAGTAGCGTCAAAAGTAGAAACCAATGTTTGCTTACCTTGAAAATTCGAAATTCTTAATGAACTTTTTGCACCCAAAGTTCCCGGAATTGCAAAAATATCTGCGCTGGAAGCTTGTGTTGTAGGATCTGCATTAGTTGGACCTACAATATTCAGCATATATCCTGTTCCGATTGACGCTGTTCCGATACCCACTTTGCCAGTATTTGTAACTACGAAATCGTTTGATTGTTGATCCGTAGTAGGGTTTCCTGTAGAGGGATTGTCTTTTCCTCCGTCAATATGAAGAGTATACATTGGATTGACTGTATTGATTCCTACATTTCCTGTTTGGGAAAACGCAAATACAGACAAAACTAATGCGACAATTGTACAGTTTTTTTTCATCTTTTAATAGTTAATTATTATATCTTTTTGCAGATTGAACTTGTTGCTTCATATCAATTGGCAGAGCATCTACTATTTTTTGAGCTACAATTTTGCGCCAAAGAAAGCCTAAAATTCCCGTTACAGTTATGCTATTAGTAATTTTAAGACCTTGAGATGTTTCTTCAAATACATGATGATCATACATTTTTGCTAAAGGGAAATTAGTAACATCTAAAAACATTTTGTTTTCAATTGTCTCTAATAATTTAACTTTTACATTCGGTCCACCTTTTGGTCTTAAAATAAAGAAATTCCCTTTTTCAAAGTTTCCCTCAATTTTGGCAAATTCAATTCCATCGTCCCAAGTATGCCAATTATTAACATCAGCGAAGAGTTTCCACATTTGTTCTTTTGTAACTTCATTTGTTAAAATAGTGTGAGATTTTGTCCACATATTATTACTTATTAAACTATGATTGCAAAATTCTATTAAATTGTTTGTCAAACAATAAAATTAGATGACACAAAACGACTACTAGCTTCATTATGCATGACCACAAAACGACTACACGGTTTTTAAAACACTGAATTAAAGCATCTTATAAACTTAATGAAAATGGATTTCATTAAATTATTTGTCTCAAAAAGTATACTTTTGCAACATTGAAAATGTATCAGTGCTTATAAGAGTAATCGTCTTTGCAATCAAATGTCTACTAATGTATTGGAATATTTGATAAACTTCTACCATGCATAGAAAATTCGAAACTATGTTGATAGAATAATTTATTAGCTATGAAGTTGTTTAAACTTTTTTTCTCTAAATAAGTTTAAACAACTTCAATATTAAAAACAGACATTTTTCATTAAATTCAGAAATAAAAACTAAAATGAATAAAATTATTTTTTTTGCACTTATTATTTTTAGTGTAGTCTGCTTAAACGGGCAAATGAAAAGTGATTTGAAAATTGCTCTTTCCAAAGCGAGAAATTATACACAAGCTGAGAAATATTCACAGGCTATTTATGTCTTAAATTCTTCAATTAACTCCCGCAATAAGGAAGAAAGTTTCTCTTTAGCATGTTTATATGCTTATAAAAGTTCTGTATATAGGGTTGAAAAAAGATTTAAAGAATCGAATAATGCTATAAATATAGCAAAGGAATATGCGGTAAAATCTAACAGTAATTATGCTAATGCTTATGTTTATAGTTCGAGCAGCAGATTATTTGATGATTTAAAAATTAGTGATTTATGTGTTAATGAGGCTCAAAAAGCTTTGAAATTTTTGGAATGTGATAAATCTGGTAATTCTGTTGAAAAAGCAGAAATTTATGTTAATACATATCTTTCATTGTACAACACTAATATGATATGGAAAAACAAAAACAATGTTGAAAAATTTGCACGTCTTTCATTAAAATATGCAAAGATATCTAAAGACCCGTCTTGTCTATCCAATGGTTATCTTGCTATGTTTGGGTTACATTCATTATATCCAGTATCTCAAAAAAAGAATGCAGACAGCATGATGTACTATGCGCAGCTAAATTTTCTTGTATGCCAGAAATATCCTCTTAAATGCGGATATAGAAATTATGCTCGTGCTGCTATGAATATTGCAGGAACTTTGCTGAGGGAATCTTCAGGAAAAAATGTTAACAAAAAAGAATCATTTGAATATCTTCAACTGGCAAGAGATATTGTAAGTAAATATAAAATTAATCCAAATTCTATAGTTCCTAATACTTATGGCATAATGGCTTCTTATGCAGAAATTGAAAATAAAATTGATGAAGCTGTAAAATATTACAAACTTGCTGAGACCGAACTTAAAAAAAGTAAGAACACGAGTTATAGAGAATATCTTTTTCAGATGGCTCTTTATAAAGATCTTGCTGATCTCTATGAAAGGCAGTTAGACTATAAAAAAGCACTGTTTTATAGTAACCAGCTTATGGAATTATCTAAAAAAACTGCCGATCAACAACAAATTGAAAATGCTCAAAAATTGGAAATCCAATACGAAATAGAAAAGAAAAATATAGAATTAGCTACCCTGAAAGAAAGAGCCGAAAACAGAAAATTGCAGAATTATCTTTACTTGGGAATTATCTGTGTTACATTACTGGGATTAGGATTTATGTTTCGCTCTTATCATTATAAGCTAAAATACTCTTCGCAGAGAGAAAGAGAATTAGAAGCAAAAAAAATAGAAGCCGAATTACAGATAAAACTTGGAAAAGAGGAAAAAACAAGACTCAGTCTAGAGCGTGAACTCTTAGCTGTAAAACAGAGCCAACTCCAAAAAGAAATGATAGCAAGCAGTTTGCAACTTTCTAAAAAAAATGATGTACTTCAGCAAATTAGAGCCAAAGTCAATGAAGGAGAAACCCATCAGATTAATAAGCTTATTAAAGAAGAAACGCTCAGAGATCATAGTTTTGCTGAAATAAAATCTCTAGCACAACAATTGCCTCCAGATTTTTTTAACTTACTGAATGAGAAATCCGTAAAAAAACTTTCACAATTGGATATAAAATATTGCGCATGCTTGCATTTACAAATGAATACTAAGCAGATTGCAGGTTTGCTTCACATAGAAGCCAAAAGTGTAAGAGTAGCTAAATACAGAATTAAAAAGAAATTAGGATTAGGAAAAGATGATGATCTGGATCTTTTTTTACAAAAGATATGATAAATGAACTACTCTAAAGAAGGAATCATTGATAATAAGAACTATCCTTTTGGTAAAGATAAAATTCAAATAAAATTTCTGGAATCCATTAAAATTGGCTTAACTCAAGACGAGGTGTTGACAATTGAACAATTGAATTAGACTTTGCCTCTAAGGAATGGCATACTCGAAACGTTTGGTTGTTGAGTTTTTATCTTGCCGGAATCAGGGTTGCCGATGTTTTGGAAATGAAATGGAAAAATGTTCAGGACGGAAAATTACGGTACCAGTTGAACAAGAACCAAAAAGTGGTTTCTCTAATGATTCCCGAGAAGGCTTTAACAATTTTTTCGTATTATGAACCTTACAAGGTATTGAATGGAGGTTATATTTTTTCCGAATTGAAAGGCGTTGATGAGAAAGATTCTAAAGCGGTATTGGCTGTCATCAGAAATGCCAATAAAAAGTTGAATAAATATTTAAAACGAATTGCCAAACTGGCAAAAATTAACAAAAATATTACAATGCACATCTCAAGGCACACGTTTGGAAATATTTCAGGTGATAAAATTTCTGTACAGATGCTTCAGAAGTTATACCGGCAAGTTCAAGTAGCGGTGGCAGAAGCTAATGAAATGAACTGTACTTATTCTCTTACTTTTTCCTCTTAAGAAAAAAATAAACAGAATGTAATGAAAGTTTGGCGATATCAATATCCCACAATGGTTCACTTTGATTAATAACACCCAGCGTTCTGTCATTGAGATCAAATTCTTCTACAAAACAATAATACAGTAACTTATTGATCCGGATATTAATTTTCTTGCGGTTATAGTGTATATTAGTATGTAAAGAAAATGATTTTTCGGAATAGATACTCGCTGAAAGTGATATAATTCTTTCCTTTAAAAAGATTTTATTTTTGGTTTGCGTTGTCCATGTATTCAACCGTTTGATTCTGCCCTTGTTTGAGATAAGGAACTGATCCCCGATTCCGGGAATCGGTTTCCACTGTTCACCGGGAAGATCATCAAGGGATAAGTTCATACAGGCAGGCGGATTGCCCTCATCAATTTCTGGTTGTCCAAGCCGTTTCCAAAGAGCGTTGTTGAAGATTTTATCGGATTTCTTTTTCCCTAACGGTATAAAGTCATCTTTTGTAGGCGTATACTCTTTTAGAAACCACCGGAAATTTCCTGCGGTGAAATGCTCTTTTTCGATGACATCTAAAATATTAGTGCGGTTGATACCAAGAGTATTGGCGGCCGCATCCATACATTCAAAAGAAGCCATAAAAGTACCTTCAATAGTATACTGGCTTACTGCTCTGTTGAAGTTTCTTTTCTTTCCTCTTCCTACTTTCATGGTTTTATAATGAACGTCACTTACAGAAAGTTTTTCCAAATTATCAGCATGAATATGAAATTGGTTATGATCTTTAAACGATATAAGGAGTTTATGATTATCCATATCAAATTTTTCAACAAAATGGTAATAGACCAAACGGGGAACTGATTTTCCATATTCCTTTCCTTCCAACGACAGTCTGCATCGAACACTATAGAAATCTTTTTTTACATATTTATTATAATACTTGCCTACATGTAGTTTCATTATACGATCCGGCATTTTCCACTCTCCTCCATTTGTATTTATTACAATTCGTTTAAGGCTTTTTATCCGTCCATAATTGGATACGGCGTAACTCTCAAAACCTTCGATTACCTTCCATTCCTCCTTAGAAAGATCCGCAAGCGAAAAGTTTAAGAGAACTTCTTTAAGATATCTGTCTTCTATGTCGGTGGGCAGCTTCATGGACTGAAATTTTTATTCTATCTGTAAATTAAAACAAAAATAGGAAACTTTGAAAAAAAGATTAAATTCAACAAAAACGGTCACAGGATTTTTTGGGTACAACATTTCTGGTTTTTTCCGAAAACACCAGAGTATATCATTTTGAACCATTTAGAACTGAAAAATGTTGTACCTATGTTGTACCCGAGATTTTTGGGCATAAAAAAAGCTCTCTTAAAAAGAGAGCTAAATTGCTGATTATCAGCTAGTACCCCAGGCGGGACTTGAACCCGCACGCCAAAAGAGGCACAGGATTTTAAGTCCTGCGTGTCTACCAGTTCCACCACCAGGGCAGGCGTGGAGCGAAAAACGGGATTCGAACCCGCGACCCCAACCTTGGCAAGGTTGTGCTCTACCAGCTGAGCTATTTTCGCATACTGTGCGGATGAAGGGACTCGAACCCCCACGCCTCTCGGCACCAGATCCTAAGTCTGGCGTGGCTACCAATTACACCACATCCGCGTTGTTTATTAAAGAAAACTTATTTTTAAATGAACTTGTTTCGTTTTGTCGTTTTCAGTGGTGCAAAGATAGGATAAATTCTTTTATCTCCAAACTTTTCAGGAAAAAAAATTAAAATTTTTACATTTTTTTTTTCGCGTAGCCTTTATTACGATTGATTTTCTTACTTTTACAGCGTTAATTAATATGATATGGAATTACAAGGAACGGTAAAGAAAATATTTGATGCTCAGACTTTTGCGAGCGGTTTCCAAAAGAGAGAAATGGTGATTCTGACGCAGGAGCAGTATCCACAGCCGATAAACATAGAATTTTTGTCTGATAAGATCAGTTTATTGGATAATTTAAGAGAAGGAGAAAATGTGAAAGTAGGAATCAACATCAGAGGAAGAGAGTGGGTTTCTCCACAGGGAGAAACGAAATACTTCAATTCCATTACAGGATGGAGAGTAGAAAAAGTTTTTGAAAACGCTTCAGAACCTACACAGGCAGCACCATCTCAGTCTGCATCTCCGGTTTCTAACGAGAATCCTTTCGCAGATGACGATGACGACGATCTGCCTTTCTAATTAAGAGATAACACTGAAAATACAAATCCTGCTTTATCAAGTGGGATTTTTTTTGAAAATGGTTCGATTAGACGAAAACGAAATTTCATTTCCCGATCCGCAGGTTTATGACGGACACGAGGGAGTTATCGCTTTTGGAGGAGATCTTTCAATAGACAGGGTGTGGTTTGCCTATCAGCTGGGAATTTTTCCATGGTATAATCCCGATGAGGAAATTCTCTGGTGGTGTCCTGATCCGAGATTTGTATTGTTCCCGAAAGAGATTAAGGTTTCAAAGTCGATGAGAAAAATTCTCAACAGGAATATTTTTACTTTTTCGGAAAACAAAAATTTCAGAGAGGTTATCAGAAACTGTCAGGAAATTACCAGAAAAGGACAGACCGGAACATGGCTTTCGGATAAATTAATGGATGTTTTCATCAGGCTTCATGATTACGGACTGGCAAAAAGCATTGAAGTATGGCAAGATGAAGAATTGGTTGGTGGTTTTTATGGTTTACAGATTGGGAATGTTTTCTGCGGCGAAAGCATGTTTGCAAAAGTGAGCAATGCTTCCAAAGCCGGATTTATTTATTTTGCCGAAAAATATCAAAACAGCCTTGAACTTATCGATTGTCAGTCTCACACAGACCATCTTGAAAGTCTGGGAGCAAGAATGATTCCCAAAAAGGATTTTTTAAAAATTTTATACGAAAATAATGAACGCAGATAAAGAAAAATGGATTCTCCTGATTGTATTAAGCATTATATGGGGATCCTCATTTATTCTGATAAAAAAATCTCTGGAGCATTTCAGTCCTTATCAGGTGGGAGCTTTGAGGGTATTGATCGCAGGAATTATTCTGATGCCTGTCGCGATTTCAAAATATAAACTGTTTCCTAAAAAACATTTAAAATGGCTGCTTTTGGCGGCTTTCACGGGCAACTTTTTCCCGATGTTTCTGTTTCCGATTGCTGAAACAGAAGTAAGCAGCAGCATTGCGGGAATCATCAACTCAATGATGCCCATTTTTGTAATTATTGTGGGCGCTTTGATCTGGAAGTTTGAAACAACAAAAAAACAGCTTATCGGGACTTTAATAAGTTTCAGCGGAGTCTGTCTACTGGCTTTTGGCGGAGACGGAGAAGACGGAAAATTTAAACTGATTCCTATTTTGCTGCTTCTGCTTGCGACTTTTTGCTATGCTTTGAGCACAACAACGGTTAAATCCAAGCTTATGGATGTTTCTTCTACCGTTTTATCAGCTTTTGTGTTTGGATTTGTTTTATTTTTTCCTTCCTTAATTGCTTTATCTTTTACAGGATTTTTTTCGACATTCAGTTTTGATGAAAGCAATCTGACCGGACTTTTTTTTGTAAGTCTTCTATCTATTTTCGGAACCGGATTAGCTATGATGATGAATTACCGCCTGTTAAAAGTTTCAACGCCATTATTTGCATCAACGGTAACTTTACTGATGCCGATTGTCGCGATTATCTGGGGAATTCTGGATGGGGAAAAGCTTTCTGCTTTACAGTTTGTGGGTGCGAGTATCATTATTGCCGGACTTATTTTTTTAAGGACAAAAACAAATATGATCAAAAAATAAATCCTGCATTGCTGCAGGATTTTTATTTCGTCATCAAAAAATCAAATGACTAATTTTTCTTTTTAACTTTTGCCTTTACTTTTTTAACCTCATCCTTAATGAAAGGATATTTTTTCTGCATATCCGTTACTAATGAAGGATCAAGTTCTAATGCATTATGAAGGGATTCAACGCCTTTTTCCTGTTCTTTAAGGTTGAGATAGCAATTGCTGAGCTGATAATACAATTCTGCTCTGTTATGCGATTTTAAAGCCTCTTTTAAAACAATAATCGCTTCTTCATATTCTCCCAGAAGCATCAAAACCTCCGAATAAGCGTACCAGTTGTAAAATCTTGAAGGTTCTACATCCACCAGCTTTTTCAGGCAGGAAAGGCTTTCTTCAAACTTTCCGGAATCGATAAAGAGAAAAGCCAATCTTTTCTGGTAATCAAGGTTATTTTCGTTAAGATAAGTCGCCTCTCTTGCAAAATGCAATGCTTCCGTCATTCCGCCCATCTCTTCGTAAAGATACGATTGTTCCATCATGGCAAGATAAAACTGAGGATCTTCTCTTAACGATTTCTGAAAAAAGTTTAAGGCAACAATGGGCTGCTTTAAAGCTTTATAACACAATCCGATTTTATAGAAGGTAAACGCTTTGGTATATTCCAGTTCCAGCATTTCTTCGTAGACTTCGATTGCTTTTTTATACTGTCCTAAAGCTTCATAACATGCCGCTTTATTGGCATAAACTCCTACAGAGTTGGAATTGATCGCCAATAAATAATCGTATCCTTTTATCGCTTCTTCGTAGTTTTTCCTGTTGAAGTAGAACTGTCCGTATTCGAACCATGCTACTTCAGAATAGGCAAACTCGTCCAGATATTCATTCAGAAAGGCAATTGCCTCCTCGCTCTTATTAAGATCTGCAAAGCACACCATACAGTTTTCCAGCGAATATTCATCCGTAGGATCTTCTTTCAATGCTTTCCTGTAATGTTTAAGAGCGTTAAAGGGGTCTCCTAAATTCACATATTCGTCTGCAATAAAGTTGTGAAGGAAATTTTCTTCTTCCTTCAGCTCCAATGCTTTTTTACAAATTTCTATAGATTTTTTAGGATTTCCCAGATTCGAATAATACTTTGCGTAGCATACCAAAAAGTCTGTGTTTTCCATTGAAGAACCTTTCAGCTCATCGATAAGATCTTTCGCCGCATTATAATCTTCCCATTCCAAAAGAACTTCAAGTTTTTTAATCTTAATGTCCAAAGAATTGGGATGAAGCTTCAAACCGTAATTCACTGCCATATCGGCGTAATTAAAGTCTCCCAGCTCCAGGTAATAAACAATGATGTCTTCCAATTCTTCTGTATCAAAGTAGAATTCATCATTATTTTCCATCATTTCTTCGAACTTCTTCACAAGTTCATTTCCAAAATACTCTTCCAATACTCACATCCTTCGTCGGCCAATGTCTGAATCTACTTGCAAACCTCGACAAACTTTTTAAATTAATATTACTTCTGAAATTTATGATTCAAAATGTATGCAAAGTTGCGAAATTTTTTTGACATTTATTTTCGTAAATTTCTATCTGAAAGATAGTGAAAAGATCATTATCATCAAAGAATTGTGGATAAAAAAGGAGGAGTTATTGTTAATTTAACATAATAGTGGAAGCATTTTAGAGGAATTGAACTTCTCTTCTGATATTTACCATTTCTTAGCATTCCATCAAAAAAAACGGAGCTAAAAAGCTCCGCTATTATTTCAGATTAAATTAAACTTTTAATTTTTGCGATGATATCGTCTCCCAATTTATCAGCTTCTTCCTGTGATTTTGCCTCTGTATAAATTCTGATGATCGGCTCTGTATTTGATTTTCTGAGGTGAACCCAGTTATTTTCAAAGTCGATTTTCACGCCATCAACGATAGAAACTTCTTCATTCTGATATTCTTTCTCCATTTTTAATAAAATATCATCCACATTGATTTCCGGCGTTAATTCGATTTTCTTTTTGCCCATGAAATAACTTGGATAACCTGCTCTCAGTTCAGAAACGGTTTTATTTTCTTTTGCCAAATGGGTTAAAAACAAAGCAACTCCTACCAAAGAGTCTCTTCCGTAGTGAAGATCCGGATAAATAATTCCTCCGTTTCCTTCTCCTCCAATCACTGCATTTTTTTCTTTCATTAAAGTGACCACATTTACCTCTCCTACTGCACTGGCAAAATATTCTGAATTGTGGGTCTTTGCTACATCTCTTAAAGCACGGCTTGAAGAAAGGTTGGAAATTGCCACTCCGTTTTTATTTTTTAGTAAATAATCTGCAACTGCAACCAATGTGTATTCTTCGCCAAACATTTCGCCTTTTTCATCGATTAAAGCTAATCTGTCTACATCCGGATCGACAACGATTCCGAAATCTGCGCCTTCTTTTTTTACCAGCTCACAAATATCTCCCAAATGTTCTTTTAATGGTTCCGGATTGTGGGGAAAATGACCGGTCGGTTCACAGTATAATTTTACTGTTTCGCATCCTAATTTATCCAAAAGCATCGGAATTGCAATTCCTCCCGTAGAGTTAACCGCATCCAAAACTACTTTGAAATTTTTAGCTTTAATAGCTTCTGCGTCAACCATCGGCAAGTCTAAAATCTGCTGAATATGAATATCAAAAGCATCTTCTCTTGTCTCATATTTTCCTAAATCGTCTACTTCTGCATAGTTGAAATCTTCGCTTTCTGCCAAAGCCAAAACCTCAGCTCCGTTTTCTCCGCTGATGAATTCTCCTTTATCATTTAATAATTTCAGAGCATTCCACTGTTTCGGATTGTGAGAAGCAGTGAGAATAATTCCTCCGTCTGCTTCCAGTTCGGGAACCATAATTTCAACGGTGGGTGTTGTGGAAAGACCTAAATCTACTACGTTAATTCCGAGTCCCTGTAAAGTTGCCGTTACCAGAGAAGACACCATTTGTCCGGAGATTCTTGCATCTCTACCGATAACCAGGGTTAAATCTTTTTTATTTTTATTGTTCTGAAGCCAGGTTCCGAATGCGGAAGCGAATTTTACCACATCAAGCGGCGTTAAATTATCGTTTACTTTTCCGCCAATGGTTCCTCGGATTCCTGAAATGCTTTTTATTAGTGACATTAAGTATGTTTTTATTTATATTCTTCTGAAACCATTTTTCCGATATGATGAAATGGAATCTTTCGCAAAAATACAAATAAAACCTGTGAGTTGATTCTGAAAAATATTCCTGAATTTTTAAATAATCATTAAAAGTCATCTTATTTCAATCAAATATAATGAGGACTTATTATCTGATGAAATTACGGTAGAATGGAGAAAAGCACAACATCTTGATATCGGTTGTTTATTGAGATTGCTTCGTCATTTCATTCCTCGCAATGACAGAAAGTAATGATTATGGTAAAAAAACTAGCCCCGATTGCAGCATTGTCTGAGCTCATTTTAGAGTTTCGGCGGCGGCAAAGCCGCTAGTCATGGTCGGAAGATTTTTTTTATTATTTTGAATAATGTTTTTTTAATTTAACTATTTGATTTCCAATTAATTG
>NZ_QEHP01000104.1:0-22408 GCF_003094695.1 Chryseobacterium sp. HMWF035
GGATAATAATTCTTAGCTCGAAAGCATGGTATATAATACTGCATATTATTTAGAGCATAACTAAAAAAGTCAAATTCTGATCCGGAGTACACTCCGAATTTTAACGGAAATTTTTTTCAAAACTAATAATTATTGCCATTTAATTTTAAAGAAGTATTTTTGCATTTATAATCACCGAATATGATAAAGAGGTTTTTTATTCTGTCCAGTTTATGTATGGTTTTGGGTATGTCTGCCCAGAAATCGCATACCGTTGTAAAAGGAGATACTCCTTACAACATTGCTAAAAAATACGGACTTACTGTAGAAGAATTGCTAAAACTAAATCCGAAAGTGAAAGACGGTAAATTGGCGCTTGGAGATGTTCTTACAGTAAAAAATGATAAGGCAGCTTCTGCTTCATCAAAAACACCTGCTGTTTCAAAGCCTGTAAATAATTCTCAGCTTGGAAAAATTATTCTTCAGCCGAAACAAACCATCTACGGAATCACGAAACAATACAGAATATCCGAAACAGATCTCAGAAAACTGAATCCTGAACTGGATGCTCACATGAAAATAGGTGATGAAATTACCCTGCCTCTTGAAAGCATTAAGAAATATGGAGGAGAGCAAAATGTTGCGGTACATACTTCTCCGGTAGAAAAACCTGTTGAAACTGTTGCCGAAACTCACACTACAAAAGCTTCAGAAGACGAATATATTGTACAGCAGAAAGATAATTACTACAGAATTTCAAGACAGTTCAATATTACAAAAGAAGAATTGTTTGCCCTGAATCCCGGATTGGAAGAAAAAGGTTTAAAACCGGGGGAAACAATTAAAATAAAAAAAGCAGGAACGAAAAACTCAGGTGCTGATGTTTTTGAAGAAAATTCAAATCCGAAAACCAAAGTAGATTCAGGAAACGAAAGATCTACAAACGGAACAAATACCGTTGCTGATGATGATTATGTAACATATACCGTTCAGCAGGGAGATACCGTTTTCTCGATTGTGAATAAATTCGGAATCACGATTGATGAATTAACCGCTTTGAATCCTGAACTTTCCAAAGGACTTAAAACGGGAATGGTTCTGAAAATTAAAAAACTGGATCCTGCCTACGTAAAGAAAAACGGAGATGCGTTAAGCGTTGTAATGATGCTTCCATTTGGCTACAGCACGGGAGAAACACAATATCGTACAATGGCTTTGGATTTTCTTACGGGGGCAAAACTTGCCATTGAAAGAAATGCCAGAAACGGACAAAAATTAGATATAAAAATTGTGGATTCCGGAAACGAAGCTTCGTTCAGAAATTCATTAACCCAGATAAATCCGGATAATACAGACTTAATTATCGGTCCGTTCTTCAAGTCGAACGTTGTAGATGTTCTGGATTTCACAAAAAACCAGAAAATCCCGATTGTTGCGCCATTTGCAAACTCTCCGGAATTGTACAACTACAGCAACCTGATTATTGTGGAAACCAACGATCAGACCTATGCCGATAAAATTGTAGAAGAAGTAAAATCTGCATTCTCGGATCAGAAAATTTATGTGGTTGCCGATTCTAAAAAAGAAAATGCCAACTACATTAAAGCTGGTCTTGAAAAAACGCTTAAAAATCCAAACATCACCATCGTAAATTCATCAGCAGATATTCAGCTTGATAAAAATATGATGACGGGACAGTCTGCTCCGGTGATCGCGATTTTAGCAAGTGATAGTGATACGGCAGGTGAAGCTTTCGCCAACAGAGTAATCGCTTTATCCAAAGAAGTTCAGGGAGTAAAAGCTTTCAGTATGCATTATGCTCCGGTTTTCGAGAAAAAAGTAGATGATCTTAGCCAGGCAAATCTTGTCTATTTAATGGACAGAAAGATCAATACAGAAGGAAGCTTCGAAAAAGAAATTCTTGCCGCTTATAAAAATAAATACTGTAAAACACCTCCAAAGTTTGCCATAGTAGGTTTTGATATCGTGAATGATATGCTGACCAGAGAAAACAAAAAAGGAGAAATTTTCAAACAGATGAATAAGGTACAGACTCAGCTTGCCACAAAATTTGAGTTTGTAAAGTCCAAAGCAAACGGAGCCTATGTAAACACAGGGTACCGCGTTATCAGATTGGTTCCTTAATCATTTGATTGTGTTTTAAAGAATATTGTTAACATTATAATTATATTTGCATAATATTTTAAATTAATACATGAAAGCACTTGTATTTCCAGGGCAGGGTTCTCAGTTCGTAGGAATGGGAAAAGAATTGTACGATTCTAGAAAAGACATCAAAGATCTGATGGAATCTGCCAACGAAATTTTAGGGTTTGATATCCTTTCGATGATGTTCAGAGGAACGGATGAAGATCTTAAAAAAACGGAGGTTACCCAGCCTTCAATTTTTATCCACTCGGTTGCTGCCCTGAAAGCAGTAAACGGTCTTGGAGCTGAAATGGTTGCAGGACATTCTTTAGGAGAATTTTCAGCATTGGTTGCCAATGGAGTTTTATCTTTTGACGACGGTCTGAAACTGGTTTCCGAAAGAGCAAAAGCAATGCAGGAAGCTTGTGATGCCAATCCAAGTTCTATGGCAGCTATTTTAGGACTGGAAGATGCTAAAGTGGAAGAAATCTGTGCATCAATCAGCGGAGTTGTCGTTCCTGCAAATTATAACTGTCCGGGACAGTTGGTTATTTCCGGCGAAACAGCCTCTGTAGAAGAAGCTTGTGCAAAGCTGAAAGAAGCAGGAGCAAAAAGAGCCTTATTATTGCCTGTAAACGGAGCATTTCATTCTCCATTGATGCAGCCGGCGCAGGAAAGATTGGCTGCGGCAATAGAAAAAACAAAATTCAGAAAAGCAACCATTCCGGTATACCAGAATATTACCACCACCGCAGTTTCTGATCCTGAAGAAATTAAGAAAAACCTAATTGCACAGCTTACAGGTCCTGTAAAATGGACGCAGTCTGTTCAGAATATGATTAAAGACGGTGCCAATAACTTCGTGGAAGTAGGACCGGGAAAAACATTACAGGGACTCATCAAGAAAATTGATTCTTCTGTAGATGTAGCTTCTGCAATCTAATTAATAAAAAATCATGGGCGAGATATTTTCACCGGGAAAGCTGATGCTTACTTCAGAATATTTCGCAATGGACGGAGCTCTTGTCTTAGCGGTACCTACCAAGCTGGGACAAGAGTTTTCTTTTGAAGAAATTCATGATGAAAAATCTCTCATTGTGTGGGAAGCCTATCATCAGAATAAATTATGGCTGAAAGCTGTCATCGATTATCAGAACTGGCAGATTTTAGAAACCAATATTCCATCGGGTGCTGAATTTATTTTAAAGACACTAAAAAATGTTCAGTCACTTTCTACGATTACATTCAAAAATAATTTTACTTACCATTTAAAGACCAACCTTCAGTTTCCGGCAGATTACGGTTTAGGAAGCAGTTCTACTTTAATGACCAATCTTGCGGAATGGGCAGAGATTGATCCTTTTTACTTAAATAAGATAAGTCTGGGCGGAAGCGGTTATGATATTGCCGTGGCAAAAGAGAAATCAGCAGTGCTGTATCAAAGTGTTCCTGAAATTAAATATGAAAAGGTAAATTTTAATCCTTCTTTTAAAGATGAATTGATTTTTATTCACTTAAATCAAAAACAGGACAGCCGTGAAGGAATCAGTTTTTACAAGTCTAAAACCAAGTCCCAAAAAAGGGTTGATGAATTTTCGGATATTACAAGAAATATTTTACTATGCAGCGAATTGGAAAAATTTTCTGAGCTAATGTTGATTCATGAGCAAAAAATATCGGATTTTCTTGAAATTCCTACAGTTAAGGCTAAATTTTTTCCAGATTGCCCTGTTTTTGTTAAAAGTTTGGGAGCTTGGGGAGGAGATTTTGTAATGAGCTCAAAATTTGACGGCTTTAAGGACTATTTTTGGGGAAAAGGTTTTCACACAATTTTCGAATGGTCTGAAATAATTGCTTGATTTTCAATTTTTTACAAGGTTTATTTTTTATTTGTCATTCTGACTTATATCATTATATTTAACCACCTTTAACAATTAATTAATATTTAATTTTGTTATACCCAAAAAAGAAATAGAAAATATAAGTAAAATGAAACACGCTAAAATCATCCAAGATTTAGAAAAATTAGGGATTAAAGGAAATTACGAAGTAGTGTACAATCCGTCTTACGAAGAATTGTATCAGGCTGAAGTTTCTCCTGAAAATCAGGGCTTTGAGAAAGCTGAGCTTACGGAATCTGGTGCAGTATCAGTAAAAACAGGAATTTTCACAGGTCGTTCTCCTAAAGACAGGTACATAGTTCAGGATGATGTTACAAGAGAAACGATTTTCTGGGACGGGAAAGTAAACTTGCCGACTACTCCGGAAATTTTTGCGTCTTGTAAAGATTTAGTGCTGAACCAACTTGCTGCTGCAAAGAAAATTTATGTAGTAGATGCTTTCTGCGGAACCAATGCAGATACGAGACTAAAAGTGAGGTTCATCGTTGAAGTAGCGTGGCAGGCACATTTCGTTACCAATATGTTCATCCGTCCTTCTCATTATGAGCTGGAAAACTTTGGTGAGCCGGATTTTACCGTAATCAATGGTTCTAAAACAACGAATCCAAACTGGGAAGCACAGGAACTGAATTCTGAAAACTTCGTTATGTTCAACCTTACTGAAAAACTTCAGATTATCGGAGGAACATGGTACGGCGGAGAAATGAAAAAAGGAATGTTCGCAATGATGAACTATTACCTTCCGCTAAAAGGAATGGCTTCAATGCACTGTTCTGCAAACGTAGGAGAAGAAGGAGACGTAGCTCTTTTCTTCGGACTTTCAGGAACGGGAAAAACAACTTTGTCTGCAGATCCTAAAAGATATCTGATCGGAGACGACGAACACGGTTGGGATAACAATGGAGTTTTCAACTATGAAGGAGGTTGCTATGCAAAAGTTATCGATCTTTCGGAAGAAAAAGAACCGGATATTTTCAGAGCCATCAAAAGAGATGCGCTTTTGGAAAACGTTGTCGTAAACAATGGTATTTCAGATTATACAGACGGATCAATCACAGAAAATACAAGAGTTTCTTATCCTATTTATCATATCAATAAAATTGTTCTGCCTTCAAAAGCAGGACACGCAAAAAAGATCGTGTATCTTTCTGCAGATGCTTTCGGAGTATTGCCTCCGGTTTCTATTTTGGATGAAGATCAGGCACAATACCATTTCCTTTGCGGGTATACATCGAAATTAGCGGGAACTGAAAGAGGAATTACCTCTCCGGAACCGTCTTTCTCTCCTGCATTCGGGGAAGCTTTCTTAACATTGCACCCAACAATGTACTCTAAAACGTTAATCGGGAAAATGAAAGAACACGGTGCAAAAGCATATCTGGTAAACACAGGATGGAACGGAACAGGAAAAAGAATTTCTCTGAAAGATACAAGAGCCATTATCGATGCGATTATCGACGGATCTATCGAAAATGCTCCGAAAACAAGAATTCCGATTATGAATCTGGAAGTTCCTACAGCATTGCCAAATGTTTCAGAAGGAATCTTAGATCCGAGAAATACTTATAATGAAGCTTCTGAATGGGAAGAAAAAGCAAAAGACTTAGCTTCAAGATACATCAAAAACTTTGAGCAGTACTGCAACACCGAAGAAGGTAAAAAATTAATTCTTTCCGGCCCTCAGTTACAAGAGCAGACAACCAACTAAAAATAGAAATCCTCATCGTGCGATGAGGATTTTTTTATTTGTATTCCTGAAAATTTCTAGGGAAATTATTTCAGACTTAAAACAGCCAGTCTGTAGCCTTCCATCCCGAAACCGGATAAAACAGCATCCGTATTTGCCGCAGTTACAGATTTCTGGCGGAATTCTTCTCTTTTGTAAATATTGCTGATGTGAACCTCAACTTTTGGTTTTCGGATATTCTTTAAACAGTCGGCAATAGCATAAGAATAATGCGTAAAAGCTCCCGGATTAATAATCAGAGCATCAAATTCATCTTTCTGGAGCTGATTGATAATTTCACCCTCAATATTAGACTGGTAATATTCCAGTTGATGGGAGGGAAAATCGGTTCTTAGACGATTCAGGTAATCCTCCATGGAAACTGTTCCGTAAATTTCGGGCTCTCGGGTTCCTAATAAATTCAGATTGGGACCATTCACTATAAGAATTTTCATTGAAAATAATTTATTCAAAGATAGCACATTTTAAAAACACAATTAAATGGTATTTTTAAGATGTTTCTGGAAATATTCCGAAGGCGTTATCCCTTCAATCTGTTTAAAAGCACGGTTAAAAGTCGACTGGTTCGAAAATCCGGCTTCCGTGTACACATACATT
The DNA here is from genome assembly GCF_003094695.1 of Chryseobacterium sp. HMWF035. NCBI lineage: Bacteria > Pseudomonadati > Bacteroidota > Flavobacteriia > Flavobacteriales > Weeksellaceae > Chryseobacterium > Chryseobacterium sp. HMWF035. The sequence continues at coordinate 6,373 of NZ_QEHP01000104.1, forward strand.
AACGTTGCTTTCTGAAAATCAATTTCGGTGAATAGTTTTTTCACATAATTTACCCTGCATGTATTCAGATAACTGTTAAAATTAGGATACCCTTTGTAACGGATCGCTTTTGAAATATAAGTGTTGTTAACGTCCAGTGCAACACTTAACGCAGAAAGATTGAATTTCACATCTTTAAACAACAGTTTTTCATTCATGGAAGTTTCAATTCTGGAAAAAAGTTTTTCCATACTTTCTATGTTTTCAGCAGTACTTTCTGTAGAAATATCGGTTGTCTTTTTATCCTCTGCAATTATTGTCTTTTCTGTTTTTTCAAATTCCGAAAGAATTTCCAGCTTTCTTATTTTGTCTTTATAATAAATAAGCAGCGTAACCACTAAAATATTGGAAATAATGATGATAATATCGGTAAACAATACCGTTTTCTGGGTACGTTCAGGAAATTCCAGATTGAAATTTGCGGTAATAAAATAACTGGCTAAAATAATAAGTACAGTATAAAGCGTATAAAGAAAAACCTCTTTTTTTGAAAAGAAAATGTATGCCCCCATTGGAATGGGAAGATACCAGCAAAAACTTACCACCGAATAATCCCAAAAAGCCAGAACAATATAAATATTGAAAAGAGGCGCTATTAACAGATGAAGATGAACAATTGTGGATTGTTTAAATCTTCCTCTCATCAGAAAATAAGTGTACCCAAGAAAAAATAATGCTGATCCCAAATACCAGATCAGAAAATTATCATAAGTGTAAAAAGTAAAAATAAAAATAAAAAAAGCTAAAATGATAAGCATGAGAATTACATACCTGTCCATGAGCTCTTGCTTCAGTTTTTCAATTTGTTCATGTTTTGTACCCATCCGTATTTTTACTTCATTTTATAATCTAAGCAGTCATTTACCATAAATGACTTTTTTAAAGCATTGATATGTAGGTAAATATAATCATTATAAATCATTTTCAAGATTATGATTTACACATGTCTTTTTTTGATTTATCAACGAGAATAACTTTGCAAAACAATTTTTAACTAAAAAAATATGTCAAATCAATTCTCCTTAGAATAAGGTTTTTTCGTGATAAGGTGCAAACATCTTTTTATTTATTACAAACAAAAAGAAAGATATTATTCAAAATTAGAAAAAAATAAATTGATAATGAATATTAAATTAAACACATCGTCCGGAATTCTAGAAAAATCAGTCTAAAACGAAGAATACATTATCAGAGAAAAATTAAACAAGATAAATCAGGTTTATAAAACTCTAAAAACAACAAATGAAACCCAATTGAAAAAGACCCCTTTCAAAAACTCTTTAAAACATTATTATGAGAAAAATTATTTTATCCATTACTATCGCTTCTTTTAATCTTTTTTATTCCCAAGTGGGGATTAATACCTCTAATCCAAAAGGGGTTTTCCATGTAGACGGGGCGAAAGACAATCCGTCAACAGGAAATCCTACGGCTGCACAACAGGCAAATGATTTTGTGGTAACCTCTTCCGGTAATGTTGGGATTGGAACCAACTCGCCGAATTCTTCTGCACTGTTGGACGTGAATGTGGACGGACTGGCTTCAGGAAGCAAGAAAGGCTTTTTGGGTCCGAAAGCAGCGCTAACTTCACAGACAGACCAGACAACCATCCCTTCTCCGGCAACAGGACTCTTGGTTTACAATTTAGGAACCGGAGGATTAGTCTATAACGGCTATGTTTTTTGGAACGGAACAGAGTGGAGAACCTTTAATAACGGATCTTTAGCGCCCGGAACAGTAGGGGCAATTACCTGTAACGGAATTACCCTCTCTCCGAGTACATACACAACAGGTGTTCCTTACACCGGAACAATGAATGTTCCTTATACCGGAGGAAACGGAGGAATTTATGCTGCACAGACGATAGGTCCTGTAAACGGACTGACTGCAACTTTATCCGCAGGAAATTTTAACTCCGGCTCAGGAACGCTGAGTTATACCGTTTCCGGAACACCTACCGTAACAAGTCCCATTACAACCACATTTTCTTTAAATATCGGAGGCAAAACATGTAATGCCGTAATTGGAGCAGGAGATGGACTGGCTCCCGGAGATCTCGTATTTTATAAAGCCGGATTTTCCGCAAATGTCTCTGGCTGGATGAGTGCTTTTGTTACAGATTTGCCGATTATCGGAGGGAAAATAAGACTTGATGCATGGTTCAACGGAGCTTCCAACGGAGGAAACGGAAGCGTAACGATGTGGCCAAGACTGGTAAATACATCTTCATCTCCGGTGAAACTGTGGTTTAGTGCCTTAACCAACGTAGACCGTTTTAATGCCTCAAATTATCTTTTGGCTCCAAGTACACCTACAGGTTCAGGAGCTACTCTTGCTCCTTCTGCATACATGGAACTCGATAACGGAATTTACTATGGAGTAGGATATAATGATATCTTAGGATCTACAACACCAAGAACAACAGGAAGCGGGGAAGGCGGACATCAGGAAGTACTTACAATGGACCTTTCTTTAGATGATAAATGGTACAGAGTCTATTATTTTCCTACGGTTGATAATATGAATACAACCAGTACAGCAGATAATATGAGGGTGATTTATCTATCCATCCAAAGATTATACTAAAACTTCAATATTTTTGAAGCAGTGTGTTTTTCAAGAGTGGTTTGTAATGAACCGCTCTTTTTTGCTGTTTAGCTTTTTTTATTAAAATAGAATGAACATTCACATAAACAAATTTTAAAACCACTAACTTTGAAATGGATATTTTAAATAGAATCGTATGAAAAAGGACATTGAGAATAAATTAATAAATAAAAATACCAAACCTACAAGCATGAGGATTTTGGTATACGATTTTTTGAGTTCTCAGGAAGCCGCCCTTTCTTTATCCGAAATCGAAAATCATTTTGAAAATGCAGACCGCACCACAATCTACCGCACCTTAAAAACATTTGAAGAAAAAGGAATTGTTCACAGCATTCAGGAAAATACGACAACAAAATATAAGCTGTGCCACGATGGATGCGATGAACATACCCACAAAGACTGGCATCTTCATTTCTATTGTAAAATCTGCAAACAGACCACCTGTAAAGAAGATATTTCGTTTCCCGAAAACATTCAGACCCAATTCAGGATCGATGAAATAAGGCTCTTCGCTAAAGGAATCTGCGAAAACTGTCTGGAAAGTTTGCAATAGTATTGCACGGGTTTTGTCTGTAATTTTGAATAAAAATTTAACTTATGGAAGAATGCTGCAGCACAAAACCGAAAAAAGAACACCAACATCATCATGAAGGTCACGACCACGATCATTCTCATGAGACGGGAGATCAGTCTGTTTTCAGGATGTTTCTTCCTGCAATCATCTCTTTTGGATTGTTATTAATAGGAATCGCTTTGGATCATTTCATCAAAGCTGAATGGTTTTCCGGCTGGATTCGTCTGGTTTGGTATCTCATCGCCTATATTCCGGTTGGTCTTCCGGTTTTGAAAGAAGCGTTCGAAAGCATAAAAAACGGAGACATATTCTCTGAATTTTTCCTGATGGGAATCGCTACTGTCGGCGCTTTTGCCATCGGAGAATATCCGGAAGGAGTTGCGGTCATGCTTTTTTATTCAGTTGGCGAGGTTTTTCAGTCAATGGCTGTAACGAGAGCCAAAAGCAATATCAAATCTTTACTCGATCAGCGTCCCGATGAAGTGACGGTTTTAAAAGACGGAAAATCTCAGATTATGAAAGCCGAAAAAGTAAATATCGGAGATGTCATTCAGTTAAAATCCGGAGAAAAATTAGGATTAGACGGAGAATTATCATCTGAAACCGCCTCATTTAACACTTCTGCTTTAACCGGAGAAAGTAAACCCGATACCAAAACAAAAGGCGAAATTGTTCTGGCCGGAATGATCAACCTTAATACAGTAAGCGAAGTAAAAGTGACAACCGCTTATAAAGACAGCAAACTGAGCAAAATTTTAGAACTCGTTCAGAATGCGACTGCTCAAAAAGCTCCCACTGAATTATTCATCAGGAAATTTGCTAAAATCTACACCCCGATTGTTGTATTTCTTGCAATCGGAATCACATTTATACCCTATTTATTTGTAGAAGATTACCAGTTCAGAGCCTGGCTGTACAGAGCATTGGTTTTCCTTGTGATCTCCTGTCCGTGTGCGTTGGTGATTTCTATTCCTTTGGGATATTTCGGAGGAATCGGAGCGGGAAGCCGAAACGGAATTTTATTTAAAGGAAGCAATTTTTTAGATATTTTGGCAAACGTTCAGAATGCAGTGATGGATAAAACCGGAACGATGACGGAAGGCGTATTCAAAGTTCAGGAAGTTAATTTTAATGATGAATTTAATAAAGATGAAATTTTAAAACTCGTCAATGCTCTGGAAAGTAAAAGTTCTCACCCTGTTGCAACGGCTATTCATCAATATGTGGGAGAAGTCGATCATTCGATCCTTTTGGAAAATGTGGAAGAAATCGCAGGTTATGGTTTAAAGGCATTCATCAACGGAAAAGAACTGTTGGTCGGAAACTTCAAACTGATGGATAAATTCAGCATCAAATACGATGTTCAGCCTGAAAATATGGTGTATACTTTAATCGCTGTTGCGTATGATAAAAAGTTTGTCGGGTATTTAACGATTGCAGACTCCATTAAAGCAGATGCACAATTAACCATTAATAAATTAAAATTTTTAGGGGTAAAAACCACAATGCTGAGCGGAGATAAATCCTCTGTCGTGAAACACGTTGCCGATACATTAGGCATTCAGAACGCTTACGGAGATCTGCTTCCCGAAGACAAAGTGAATAAAGTGAAGGAAATAAAAGCAAAAAATCAAACCGTTGCTTTTGTAGGCGACGGAGTGAATGATGCTCCTGTTGTTGCGTTAAGCGATGTCGGAATTGCAATGGGCGGATTGGGAAGTGATGCTACGATTGAAACTGCCGATGTTGTCATTCAGGATGATATGCCGAGTAAAATCCCAATGGCCATTAACATTGGAAAACAGACAAAGAAAATTGTGTGGCAAAATATTATTCTGGCATTTTCCATCAAAGCGGTTGTTCTAATTCTCGGAGCAGGAGGTTTGGCAACCATGTGGGAAGCCGTTTTCGCCGACGTCGGAGTCGCTTTACTTGCCATTTTAAATGCGGTAAGAATTCAACGGATGAAGTTTTAATAAGCTGGAAGAGGGAAGAAGGATGATAGAAACTTATTGTATTGCGAATATATTGTCAAAAAGCTGTTTAATCATCAATAGGAACGGACTTTAGCCCGTTTGCAAGGATAAATTTTTCAATTCGGCTTTAGCCAAAATTTATTTTTCGCCAATTCTTTTTAGTCATCATAAAGTATTTTATTCATCTATGAAAATCCGTAGTTTTCGCGGTAGAATATTAATCAGCTTTATCTGCAAAATCAGCGGGAGAAAATATAAGCTCTCGCAGATTATGCGGATTACGCAGAAAAATCGGGGAGTCGTGGTAAAATAATAATCATCATTATCAGCAAAATCCGCGGGAGAAAATAAAAAGTTTCTCGCAGATTATGCAGATTTCGCAGATTTCTTTAATCATCATAAAGCATTTTTATTCATCTGTGAAAATCCGTGCAATCCGTGGTTAATAAATTATGAAAACTCCCGCAGATTTCACAGATGCCGCATATTTTTAATGCGTTAAATTATATATCCAAAGGGGTGTGATCTGGGAAATCTCTACGAAAATAAAGCGTCCAATTAAACCATTGCCAAAACTGACTTTCATCATAATCTATCTTAAAAACAAAATTTCATTAGTATATTTGTAAAGTAGAATACATCATTGAAGTTTTTCGTTTCCATATTTATCATTTTTACGATTGCATTACGTCCCGTTTTGCCCTTGATTAATTATGCCGTTAATTATGACTACATCGTAAAAAACCTTTGCGAAAACAGAAACATTCCACAATCCACCTGCAAAGGAAAATGCTACGTTGCCAAAGAATTGGCAAAAACAGAAAAACAGTCCAATACCAATCAGACAGTAAAAATTTCAGGACTTGATGTATTTATCTCCCATGAAATACTTTCCTTTTCAGATAACAGTCAGTTGAGTGTTTTAAACAAAAACTCAGACTTGCGTTATATCAATTTCCATACTTCAGAATATTTTTCCAGAATATTCCATCCTCCTTTAGTTTAGAGTTTAAAACTACATTTTCAGTAATTATTTTAACGGATAAATCTCAATAAGCTTTTAAGAGTTTGAGAATTGCTTCATATTATATCAGAAGCTTGAAATCAATATGATTTCTTAATAAGACTTAACTTCTTCAATGTTCTTCATGGTTTAAAATTAATTCAGTAAGTATTAAATTAGTTTAAAATTCAATCAATTTTCATTCAAATATTATTAATTTCAATTTAAATAAAAATGAAATCAAAACTTATTTTAACAGCATTATTGTCTGTTTCATTAATGGCATGTGCACAGGAAACCCCTAAAGTAAAGCATAAAAAAGCAAAAATAGCCGCAAATTCCGGAACAAAAACAGTGAAATTTGCCAATGCGGTAGATCCCATCTGCAATATGCCCACTGAAGCCGATATGAAAGATACGGCAGTCTATAAAAATAAAACGTACGGTTTTTGCAGTGCTTACTGTAAAGACGAATTCAAAAAGAATCCTGAGAAATATGCCAAAAAATAAAAAGACCAGCAATTCCAAAAGCAAAGTAATCGTTCCGATTGTAATTATTGCTTTGCTTTTTCTGGGGATCGGTGTCGGAATGGGGTATTTCAAAAAAAATCTGTACACCGTAATGAAAGTTCCGGACTTTACATTAACGGATCAGAACAACAAAACCGTTACCAATAAAGACATGCTCGGAAAAGTTTATCTGGTAGAATTTTTCTTCAGCAAATGCCCGACGATTTGTCCGGTCATGAACACTAACATGAGAGCCATTGAAGAGGAGATTAACAATCCCGGTTTCGGAATCATCTCCATAAGCATCGATCCGGAAAATGATACGCCGAAAACATTAAAAGAACACGCCGACAGAATCGGAGTAAAATCTCCGAACTGGCATTTTCTTACGGGAGACAGAGATTATATTGGGAAACTGGCAGATCAGTTCAATATCTATGTCGGAGATAAAGAAGACGAAAGCGAAAGCCTTAATCACAGCGGAATGATTGCTCTTGTAGATCAGGAAGGAAATATCCGTTGCCGGTACAATAAAGACAATATGCCGATTTTGTATTATTCGGGATTAAATTATGAAGATCAGGAAGGTAAAACGCCGAAGCTTACCGGAAAATACCATCCCGACAGAGAAATATTAATAGAGGATATTAAGAAATTATTGAAATAGAGATTTGGAAGATGGAAGTTAGAGGCTGGAAGTTTTATGGAGTATGTAGAGAACTTCAGGCTTCCATCACCCATCACCCAGCCAAAATAAACCACAAAAAACAAAACGTTATGAAGATTTTGAAAGTAGCTGCCCTAAGTGCAGTTTTTGCAGCGCAGTTTGCGTTTGCACAGTTTAAGCAGACACCGTTGCCGTATGCTTACAATGCGTTGGAAGGAAATATCGACGCACAGACAATGGAAATTCATTATTCCAAACACGCAGCAGCCTATGTTGCGAATCTGAATAAGGCAATCGCAGGAACGCCGCAGGAAAAACAGACCTTATTCGAGATCATGTCGAATGCTTCAAAATTACCGGCTGCCGTAAGAAATAACGCAGGAGGGCATTACAACCACGAGTTGTTCTGGACCGTTTTAACCCCGGAAAAAAATACACAGCCTTCTGCGAAACTGACAAAAGCAATCAACGAAACATTCGGAAGCATGGATGCTTTTAAAGCAAAGATGGCAAAAGCAGGAGCTGACCGTTTCGGATCAGGATGGGCATGGCTTTCTGTGGATAAGAGTGGAAAATTATTTGTTTCCTCAACACCCAATCAGGATAACCCTTTAATGGACGTTGTAGAAGAAAAGGGAACCCCAATTTTCGGGATCGATGTTTGGGAACACGCGTATTACCTGAAATATCAGAACAAAAGAGCAGATTATTTAACAGCGATCTGGAACGTAACTAACTGGAAAGAAATCAGCAGAAGATACGAAGAAGCAACGAAAGCAAAAAAAGGGAAATTCGATGATTGGCAGGCTATGAAAGATTTTCACACCGTGATGTCTCAGACTTTCCATCCTGCGGAAGAAGGCAATCTTCAGCCTATCAAAACAAGAGCAGCAGAAATGGCGGCAAAAGCAAAAGCATTGCAAACTTCGGCTGTTCCTGCTGAATTTAACAAAAAAGGCGTGAAGGAAGCCATTGCAAAACTTGCGAAGGACAGTCAGGATCTTGAAAAACAAATTAAGAAAAAAGATTCTGATGCAAATATTACAAAATCTCTTACTGCTCTGCACGATACTTTCCATACAATTGTAGGATTGTGTTCTGCTGAGGATGAAGATTAATTGATTGACATAAAAGGCAGCTTATTAATTTTTGTAAGTTGCCTTTTTATGTTTAATATCATATAACAAAACAAAAAGTATTATTAAATTTGCTCCGTGAAATATATCATTTCTATTTTCATGATTATTCAGATGACAATACGTCCGATATTGCCATTTATAGATTATACAGTTAATTACGACTATATAACTAAAGAACTTTGTGAAAACAGAATGAAGCCAGAGTTAATGTGTAACGGTAAATGTTACCTTTCAAAAAAACTCTCAAAAACTCAGGAGCAGGGAAACAAAAGCAGTCAGAAAATAAGTCTGAATTCCATAGATATCTTCATCGTAAATCAAAGTTTAGACGACAGCTTCATCGTTAAATCAAATATTCCGAAAAATACTGTCGGTACATTCAAAGCCGATTCTTATCATCATTTACACTATTTTCAGGTTTTTCATCCTCCATTAGTGTAATATAATCTCTTCTGTTTCTGAAAATGCAGAAGAATAATTTTCCGGACAATCTATAAAGGTTTTTCTGATATTGTTTTACAGTGTCAATGTTCAGCAATTGCATGAAATTAAACATTTAGCTGTAATGCTATGGCTGTAATCGTTGGGCTTTGGTCTCCTTATATTTCAGAGGATACGCAATGCTGAAAATAAAAACTGTGTTTTTTATAAAAATCCTGTAAAATAGTGTTCAGAAAATTCCTCAAAAATATCAACAAAACTTTTTTCTTCAAGAGAATCGGGATCTGCTCATAACAGAATGGGTTTAAGAAATCGTTTCGTTTCCATAATTGATTTTTACAGATCAGTTCATTAGAGCATTTTGCCGATTCTCTTATTTGTTTAATATATATCCGGTGCAAAAATATCCCGGATCGAAATTTTATAAAGATATGTTTCAAAAAATATTATCTGTAATAGTTTTCTCTTTTTTCAATCTTATTTTCTCCCAGCAATATTCGTGGAATACTCAGGGGATTACCGTTGCCGGAGGAAACGGAGCGGGCGGTGCAAATAACCAGCTTAATTTTCCTTACTCTGTTTTTATTGATAGCAGCAGCAATCTATACATTACAGACACCCAAAACCATAGAATTGTAAAATGGGATTCGGCATTAAATCAGGGAGTTACTGTTGCCGGAGGAAATGGTTCGGGAGGTAATTCCAATCAGCTTAATACTCCTACTTGTGTTTGGGTAGACGATAATAATAATATCTATGTTCTGGATTCGTTTAATGCAAGAATTCAAAAGTGGGAACCCAATGCCGTAACAGGAATTACTGTTGCCGGAGGAAATGGAGAAGGAGCAGCACTTAATCAACTAAACAAGCCCGGTGGATTTTATCTCAGAGGAAGCACCTTCTATATTGTTGATGCAGGAAACAGCAGAATTGTGAAATGGGCAATAGGAGATTCTTCCGGAACTTTGGCTGCTGCGGGTACTTATGGCGCAAATGCAGATCAGTTAGCCAATCCTTCTGTTAACGGAACCATCTATGTAGACAACAATGAGAATCTTTATGTAACAGATTATATTAACAACAGGGTACAGAAATTTTCTTCAGGCAGTACAAATGCAGTAACAGTTGTGGGAGGCAATGGCTCCGGAACCGCTAATAATCAAATGAAAGCACCTAACGGTATTTTTATGATGAATGACGGAACAATGATTATTGCTGAATACACAGGAAGAAGAGTCCTTTCCTGGAAAGAAGGACAGACCATTGGAAATGTAATTGCAGGAGGAAACGGAAATGGAAGCGGAGCAGATCAGTTCAAAAGTCCAAGAGGAGTTTTTGTGGCGCCAAACGGAGATCTTTATGTTACAGACATGGGAAACCACCGCATCCAGAAATTTATCTTCAACGGAACACTTTCTACTCAGGATGAGATTAAGCATACCGTTTCCAGTTCCATATATCCTAATCCGGCAGATGAGGTCATTCATATAACTGCGAAATATCAGATTGAAAGCATCAAAATTTTTGATGGTTCAGGGAGAGATGTTACAGGAAACAATTCCGTTAAAAACAATTCTGTACTTACGGTTCAGAGTTTAGAACCGGGAGTATACTTCCTTCAGCTTTTTGGGAAAAAAGAACATGAAACTTTAAAATTTATCAAAAAATAAATACTAAACAACAATAATTTTTACAATTAAATTTAATCAAAATGAAAATTTACAAATTCTTATCATTACTTTTCGTAGCAATTACATTATTTACCGTTTCATCTTGCAGCAATAATGACGATGAAGAAGTTCTGGACACGACTCCGGGAAGTTTACAGCTAAAATTCGAAAACGGATTCAATAACCTTGGAGACATCGTTTTAAACCAGACTACACAAACTTCCGTTAACGGACAAAAACACCAGTTTTCAACCCTGAAATATGTAATCAGCAACATCACTTTAATCGATGAAAACGGAGGAGAATTCAAATACCATTACAACGATCCCGACAACGGAGCTTTTATCGTAGATCAGGCAGAAGCTGTTGCCGGAATTAATTACATCAACCTGAAAGAAGTTCCTAAAAACAATTACAAAAAAGTAAGAATCGGTTTAGGAATTAGTCAGTCCGCTTATCTTTTGGGACAAAGCGGACAGGGCGTTTTCTGGCAGAAAGCAAAAACCGCAGGAATGGCTTGGTCTTGGGCGGCAGGATACATCTTCACAAAACTGGAAGGTAAATACGGAACTTCTTCAGCCACTACAGAATTCATGAACCACTGTGGAAATATGGGGAATACTGCAGCAAACAACACTGCAGATCTTTACCGTGAAATTACCCTTGATTTTCCTACAACGGCAAGAGTATCAAAACAGATTAAACCATCGGTTCACATTTTAGCGGATCTTAACCAATATCTGAGCGGACAGACTGCTTTAACATTGGATACTTCTAACGACACGGCAATGGGATCAAACCAGCATTTGGTGAATGTTACCAATAATATTTCTAAAATGTTTAAAGTAGACCACGTTCACAATGATTAATTGTTTTCAGCAATCCAAAAGAGGGCAATCCGGCTCTCTTTGGATTTTCCTGTTTTTTCTGGCTTTTGCATTAACTTCCTGCACAGGCGATGAGGTTATTGAACCTTTGCCAAAAGATGAAGCCTATCGTCTCGACAAACCTGCGGGTTTTCCGGACATCACTTTCGATATTACAGGAAATCCGGTCACAGTGAATGGAGTAGCATTGGGAAAAAAACTCTTTTATGAAGGGAAATTATCCAGAAATAATACCATCTCATGCGGATTCTGCCATATTCAGGAATATGCTTTCACGCACCACGGTCATACGGTGAGCCATGGAATCGATGACAGGTTAGGCATCCGAAATGCACCGCCAATACAGAATATGGCATTTCTGAAAAATTATACATGGGACGGAGTCGGTCACAATCTGGACGAAAGATCTTTGGTTCCGATCACCACAGATTTTGAGATGGACAGCTCTCTTCCTGAAGCCGTAGCAAAATTAAATGCCGATGCGAATTACAAGAAAATGTTTAAAGCCGCATTCGGGGACGAAAATATCACCGGTGAAAAAATCCTCAAAGCCATTTCGCAGTTTATGGTAACCATGATTTCTGCCGATTCAAAGTACGACCGGATGAAAAAAGGAAACGCCGTTTTCACGGCTGAAGAAAGTCAGGGGATGGCTCTGTTTCAGAATAAATGTGCAACTTGTCATTCGGGAGACTTATTTACCGATGAAAGCTACCGGAATACTGGAATGTATTATAATCAGCAGTTTGACGACAGAGGAAGATATCGTGTAACGCTGGACTGGAATGATAATATGAAATTTCGTGTTCCAAGCCTCAGAAATGTAGAATATACAGCACCTTATATGCACGACGGAAGACTTTACAGTTTGGAAGCGGTTATGAATTTTTATTCTGATAATGTAGAAAACCAGCCCAACCTTGATCCGTTGCTGAAACAAAACGGACACATCGGAATTCCTATGACCGCTTCTGAAAAACAGAACATCATCGCATTTCTGAAAACGTTAAGCGATAAAACTTTTATAACGAATCCAAAATTTGCAGAATAATAAAATTATGAAGAAGGTATTTTTAACATTGGGTTTAGCCGGATGTTTTTTCAGTCAGGCAAAAGAAATCCATGACAGTTTATTTATTCCTAAAGAATTTAGTCCGATGGTCTTTGATGATTGTGATGCATGTGGCTGCGCCGCAGGAAACGGTTCTTCCGGATTTGAATCTTTGCTGAATCCTCAGTTTATCGGGGTTAAATATTTTGCACAGCATTACAGAGCGAAAGAAAATTTATTCGTCAATGATCTTACGCAGGATCAGTATTTCAATACGGTTCAGCTTTGGGGAAAAATTCCGGTTGCTAAAAATGTAAGTGTGTATGCAAGTATTCCGTTTCAGTTTCACACCAAAAAAACGTTACAGGGAGATATAAAAATTGAAGGAATCGGAGATGCGAATGTGATGGGAATTTACCAGATCATCGATTCCAAAGATTCTTCTCACCAACTGAACGGAGGTTTCGGCGTGAAAATTCCGATCGGAAGATTCGATGAAAAAGGAATCACTGGAGTAAATCCGAGTTTTCAGCTCGGAACAGGAAGCTGGGATTATCAGATGGTTCTGAATTACAAATTTCAGAAAGATAAACTGGCGGTATTGCTGAACACCGATTATACTTTAAAAACAGAAAATAAAAAACATTACCGTTTCGGAAACCAGTGGAATTATGCGGCAACAGGATTTTACAGACTCTGGAAAAATGAAAACAGCATTCTTTCTGGAAAATTTGGAATGCAGGGGGAAGTCTACGACTGGAACAGACAGTTCGGAGAAGTAATGCCTAAAACCGCCGGAAGCGCTTTGTACGGAAAGTTAGGTTTTGAAGCCTCCTACAAAAAATTCAGTTTGGGAAGTGAAGTAATGCTTCCTGCTTACACAAATCTTGCCGGAGGAGATATTGAAGCTAGATCCCGGTTCAGCGTTTTCGTAAATTTCGGAATTTAGATTTAAGATATTCATTCTTCTTAAAAACCTTCATTGTATAGTGGAGGTTTTTGTTTTTTCAAATTTAGAATACCGTAATGAAGGATGAGGTGAATTAAATAGTATGAATAAACAAAAAAGAGATCCAATAATGAATCTCTTTTGTAGCCCGTAGGGGAATCGAACCCCTCTTACCAGAATGAAAATCTGAGGTCCTAACCGATAGACGAACGGGCCATCTAATTTCTGCGAATAATCGCAGGGTTAGTTTTTGTTTTTATAAGTTTCAACTCTTATTAATTACCAGGTTAGAGTAGTAATTAAGTTTTGTAGCCCGTAGGGGAATCGAACCCCTCTTACCAGAATGAAAATCTGAGGTCCTAACCGATAGACGAACGGGCCAACTATACTTATTAAGCTAGTTTATTAACGTGCTTAGTTAATTTGCTTTTTAAGTTAGCTGCTTTGTTTTTGTGGATAATATTTTTCTTAGCTAATTTATCCAACAAAGAGATAACTTTTGGCAATTGCTCTGCAGCAGCAGCCTTATCTTCTTCATTTCTTAACACTTTCATTGCTGTTCTAGCAGTCTTGTGGTAGTATCTGTTACGAAGTTTTCTTACTTCGTTTTGTCTGATTCTTTTTAATGCTGATTTATGATTTGCCATATCGTTCAAATGTGAGTGCAAAAGTAAAAACTTTTTTTTTATCCTCCAAATTTATTTTTAAAAATTTTTAATTTTCTTCAGATAAATATTTTTTGAGTTTATCTATTGCCTGTTCTATTTTAATATTCTCTTCTTCTCTTTCTAATTTTTTGATGGTGCTCTTCAGCATTACCATCGCATTGTTCCATTCTCCAGTGGTATTGGTGAAGGTAAGTCCGTCAATCGTTACTTCAAAAGTGACCCTTTCTCCAGTCCTGTCAAGTCTGAAACTTATTTTATCATCACTGCCTGTTATCCCGTCTTCATTGATTTTTAAATCATAACTTTTTGGGTTAGAGTGGATTTTCTTAAAAAGCAATTTAGCTTCTTGTATTTTTAAATCCGGCATGATATAAATTTGGTAGCCTATAGGAGAATCGAACTCCTGTTGCAAGGATGAAAACCTTGAGTCCTAACCACTAGACGAATAGGCCAAATTTTGAGGTTGCAAAAGTAATAATTAACTTTTTAACTTCAAAATTATTTTTTTATTATTTGAAAACTTTTTGAATTACGGTATTCTTAATTCCTTTAGCCTCAAGATCTTTCTGCAATTTCACCGCATCCTCCAAAGTATACACTTTTCCGTAGGTATAATAGAAAACGCCGCTTTCTTTGTTTCTTTCCACATCTTTCAGGGTCTGAAGAATGAAAGAATTTCCATTCAGTTTTTCGCCCACATAGACTTCAATGGTGTAGTATCCGGTGCTTAATTTCTGGTTCGGCATGAATCCTACCGCATATGCATTACGGAATCCGGCGTCTTTTGCCGTTTTAATGTTGATATCTCTTACAGAAGCAAGGTTGGTAACCCCGTAATAATATTTGTACTGTCCGTTCTCTTTAATAGGCAGAATGTAATTTAACCCTTTTAAAGCAGGATCGCCGTCGTTGTGTTTTTCCGGAGAACTCAACAGTAAGATTCGGAAATCGTTTTTCAGCGCTACTTCCGCCAGTTTATCCGGTTCAGGTTTTTTCACCACTGCTGAAACACCCGATTTTCTGTCGATCGCTTTTTTATAATCAATAATTGCCTGATAAATACTTTCGGAAATTTCATCCTGTCCTTTTTCAGAAGCCAGATAATGACTTTCTTCGGGATGATTGATGAATCCGGTTTCAATTAATACGGAAGGCATTGCATTCATACGCAGAACGTGCAGGTTTTTCTGGAACACACCGCGGGAACTTCTTTTGTCCTTATTCACAAAATTATTTTCTACCAATCCGCCCAGAAGAAGGCTGGATTCCAGATATTTGCTTTGCTGAAGTTTCAGGGCTATTAAAGATTCCGGAGAGCTTGCATCATAAGAACCGAAGGTCTGCTTATCTTTTTCATCCAGAAAGATCACATCATTTTCTCTTTTTGCCACTTCCAGATTGGTATCATTCTGATCCGGTCCCTGTACATAAGTTTCGGTTCCGTACGCGGTTGGTCTTTTGGAAGAATTACAGTGGATGGAAACAAAAAGATCCGCTTTGCTTCTGTTCGCAAGATTGGTTCTGTCCGATAAAGAAGGATATTCGTCGATCTTTCGTGTATAGATTACCTTAAAATCTTTATTTTTTTCAAGCATTGCCCCCACTTTAAGCGTAATGGCAAGCGTTACATCCTTTTCGGAGATCCTTCCGATATCGGTGTAGGTTCTGTTAGCTCCGTAATCACTTCCTCCATGTCCGGCGTCCAAAACAATGGTAAATTTCTTTTGCGAAAAAATAAAGTTGGTAAACAGGATGAAGAGAAATGATAAAATTATTTTAAAATTTACTTTGTGCATCTTACAGTTTTAAAATTTATATTAATTTTGAGCCTTAATTGTATACATATAAATAT
>NZ_QEHP01000105.1:0-11938 GCF_003094695.1 Chryseobacterium sp. HMWF035
TGTGATTCTTTTTTCTTCATTATAACGGATGATTTTCATTGAATGATAAAATAATTAAACGATCTGCATATGAAATAGATATGTAATTCATATACAAAAACAAGAGAAAATTGGAAGAAATTGTTTAGCATTCATATATACCGTAACATTTACAAACTGCCCTCACAGAAATACGAAGGACAATTTCGGTCAGAAGCTGTCTTTTCTATTACATCTAAAAAGCAGCTATAATTATCCCGTCACTCAAGGAATTTCAAAAAACAGTTTCAGGTAACGGTCTTTCTTTTTGACCAGTTCATCGATACTCTCCCCTTCCAAAAGAGCATTTTTATTTGCAGCCTCGTAATATTTTCTGATAAATTCCGAAACGTGCAATGGAACCGTCTCAGATTTCTGCTCAAAGAACCAATCAAAAAACTCCTTTTCATCGGATGCATTACGATAGATTCTTGGTTGATGTTCCCGTTTGCTTCCGGTTAAAGAGATACGGGGATCATACTTTGCTATGTTGTATAAGGTTTCTATATGTTCCGAACTTTGATACATACTCTGATCATTTCCAAGATAATATAAGCATAATCCGTGCATATCGTCTACCGAGAGATTGAGCGCATTGATTCTGGCTTTCTCCAGCTGTTCCAGTACATATTGGGCTTTCAATTGAGCACTCAGTCTGCTCTGTTTTTTGATTTCTTTTCTCTGCGTTTCCAGTGCTGACCTCATAACATTATGATATTTGGTATCCATCTGTGAACGTTTTTTCACCTGCCCTGTTTCCAGACTGATTTTTAATTCCGGATATTTGCTCTTTAGTGCTAAGAGAACCTTTCAAAGGGCTATTTCTTCAATCTGGCGTATTCTTTCCCTGCTGCAACCATACACGGCAGCGATCTCATCCTGGGTGGAATGATCCAGATAATGCATTTTTACAATATTATACTCCCTTATCGAAAGGTTCAGTCTCATTTCTTTCAGCACAATGGCATGAATTTCCTTATTCATCATATCAGTGGAATGCTCATCATGACTGTTTCAGGAGCTATTTCCTGCTGTTTGTAAAATATCTCACCGGGTGCTTTCTTCGTCTCCTTTTCTGATTGGAGCATCCAAAGAAATTACATTAAAAGCCTGCGCTTCAATCTTTTGTAAAAGCACACGCGAACTTACCCCGAGTAGTTGGGCGACTTCTTCCAGCTGAAGGATTTCTCCCGTTTCATTTTGAGTGGAATTCAATAGATGATACGCCTGAACAGCAGCTCCAACCTGATCCTTTGTATTGAAAGGTGATTTGTTTCCTATGGTTGCAAGGTAATTGTCAATCACTACTTTGATGTAATATCGGGCATAGGTTAAAAAAGCAGCTTTGTCAGGATTGTACCTGTGGGCAGCAATTAAAAGTCCTGAGATTCCTTCCTGCACCAAATCCATAAATTCTCCGTTATGATTGGAGAGCTTATAGGAACTGATCTGGGTTCTGCAATAATAAAGTACATAGTTCACGTGACGCAGGATGAGCTCATCCCGTTTTTTCTGATCTCAGTTTTTCATATATTCCCTGTAGAGATTTTTGGAGAGTTCAGGATCCGTATAGCCATATCTTTTTCAGGAAATTTCTGAGGAAAACATTTCGTAGGAGGTTTCAAAAGGTTTGTTCGTATTTTTCATCAATTTTATTTATAAAATAGAATTCATCTTAATATAAGCAAAATCTAAATAATGGATAAAAAGGAAATAAGCAATTTCGCTTTTGAAAACAACCTTTTTTTTCATAAGATGATAATAATTATGGTGTGGATTATTGTTTAATCCACACCATAAAAGATTAATTACAATATCCAACCTGTACTGTAAAGTTTTTAACTGCCAAATTATATCCCGTTATGATAATGGCTTCGCTGGAGCTTGGATAAGAACCGATGTCAATTGTCTTTACTTGTCCGGCGTTTAACGTATAAGCCATATCACTTGAGCCTGGTATTACAGCATTGATAGCACCACCCGTACCATTGCTTACGATTACTTTTCCACTTCTGCCAGCTATTACATTGAATGTTTTTTGTACATTCCCAAGCATAATCCAGCCCGTTTGGCTTTGATAGTACATGGAACATCCTGCTTTGGCAGCACTTTCTGTACCTTTATTATAAGTGTCCGGAAAAACTTCGTTAGAATCCGATGTACATGAATTTAAGGCATTAAAAAATACCAACAAAATGAATAGACGAAATAATTTCATTTGAATGTAATTTAAGTTACTGTTATTTTAATTAGTTAAATCCTTGTTTACTAAAGTGTAGGTAATAAACGATTTTTCATTTTTTATAACCACTTCGAATAATTTTTAGTCTGTTAGACCTTAAACCATTAATAATAAAAGTTAATTTTCCATACATTTCATTTTATCATACATTAGAATTAATGTTTTTCAAAACGTATTCATTCATTGCAATTAAGCCATCCATACAATAGTCAAATCTTTCATGAACTTTTGTAAATTCCATTTTTATCACTTACTGTAATTCCGTTTCCTGAAGCACCTGATTCTAATAGAACAGTAAAAGTGTCAGCATCAAATCCATTTGCTTTTTGACCATAACACCCCTGAGCCATATAAATACTATTTTTATCTTTTATGAAAAAAGGGATATTATTAGATATATATAATACGGATAGAGAATCTTTGTCCATTTTTTTTGCGATAAGTTGGATGGGTGGAAACGAATGGATATTAATCGCATATATTCTATCCCAAATTGCAAAGTTTATTTCTGATAATGGTTGTATAGAGGTAATCAGAAACAATATCAAACTTACTCATATTAGTGAAAATATAAATTTAGCAAGCCTCTTCATCTATCTTCTTTATAAGATAAAATTATTGTATACATAATACATTATTTTTCTCAACCCCAAAATCTAAATAATATCAGATAATACGATCTTCTATAATATATTTACGTTTTTTATTCATCTTCTTTTTTCTGAATAATAACATAGCATTCGTTTGGAGAGTAGTCACAATCGAATTCATCCAAAATTTTGATAAATTTATTGAGTAATTTTTCTTAGCTTAAGAGAGGATTCCCATTTTGGTAAATCACTTCATTGAAATAGTCCTCCATAAAACAACAACAGGAGTTTCTTCTATGGGATATATTAAATGGTCTTCAGGAACAAATTCAAAATTTTCAACGGTAGTCCATTCCCCGGTTTCTTCATCATAACTGTTCTTTTTATTGTCATAATAAAATTTACGGTTTTCACTCAAATCGTTTTTGTCAAATATTTAATTAGTTTATTGACGAATTATCCTTATTCATAACACATTGGTTTTAATAATATACTATTCATAAGTACTTTCAATAACTGTTACTATTCCTTCATCTCCGTCAACTAGGACTTTGATTCCGTCAGAGATCTGTGACAGATCTTCTCCAATTCCGACTACTGCCGGAATTCCCTCTTCCCGAGCTACGATAGCAGCATGACAAAGCATTCCGCCTTGTTCCGTTACAACTGCCGCAGCTTTTTGAAATAAATTACCCCAATCGGGAGAGGTCATTTTTGCAAATAAAACCTCCCCGGGCTGAAAACTATCCAAATCTGCTTCTGAAAGAACCCATTTTACAACCCCTTCTGTTTTTCCACTGGCAGCAGAAATGCCAAAAAATTCATTTATCATATACATTATTTTAAGTTATTGTTTACAATCTCTAAAGCATGGTAAAATCTATCAAGAAGAATTGCATCTAAAAACTCTTCTTTCTTTTTGTCATCAACACGTTGATAAGTCTTATAATAAAACCATTTTGAAACCAGTCCGAATTTTCCTTTATAATTATAATTGTTGTAATTAAGCTCGTATTCTTTGAAAACATCCAATAAAGCAATAGCTGTATTAAATTCGGTCTTACAATCTTCTACAACATTCTTTTCTAATGCAGTGATAGCCATTTCATAGGCAACGGCTGACTTTCTGGGCTTTTGACTGGAAATAAATTCGTGCCAAGCAAAAGGAGGATATATTCCCTCTGAAAGAATTTTTGAATAATCCTCTTTTTGATATAGAATGTCTGTTACAAGATCATTCAAAGTCATTGAAGGGAAATACGTATATGTAGAAAGGATTTCAAAAAGAAACAAAAGTTTTCTGTCATAAAATTGAAGAATGGGAATAAAACTACTGGCAAACTTTCTTTCGTAAGAAAAATCATAATTAGCTGGTAATTCTGCATATCTGGGAGTAATGACACGCCTTGCCACCAAATAAGCCATTTCATTTCTTTCAGACCCTTTTAATACGGAAGGAAGGGTTGAATAAATAATAGTTTTAACAATGGGTAACATTGCATTGACATACCATCTTCCTGATGTAAGAAACATTCCAAATAAGGAATCAACTTCATTATAGTATGCGAATTCTTTCCAAAACTCTTTGAGATGATCATTAGATTCCCATATGCTTTGGTCCTCAAGGATCACTTTACATTGTTGCTCTACTTTGTTTCTTATTTTTACATATCGGTTTTGATATTCCCTGGTATATTCAACAAGATCAGGGTTCTCTTTTTTTGTCCAATGATCAATAAACCCAATAAATTCTATTCTCTCTTTTTCTACGGAGCTTATATTAGTCAGATAATCCGTGAGAGGAACTATTTTGTGAATCCTGTCATCAAGGTATTTAATATGTTTTTCAGATATCCAAGGAAAGATATTATCTGGGATTTTTTCAATAACCGGAAGAATAGATGTTAGTTTTTGGGGGTATAGTTCTTCTATATTCATATTCATTTATTTTAAGATTGCTTTTTGGAGTTTTATATACACTGGTAGTGGAATAGGAAATGAAAAAAGACTTCCTGTAACTTTCTGAATTGCAGAAAGAGCCATCATCGTAGACCATATATCTCCAAAATTTCCATTCAGATTCTGTTGGGTTTTTATCCATTTGATAGCTTTTGATATTTGTCCATTATAATTGATCCCAGAATCTTTTAAAGCCATTATTGCGTATGAAGTGAAAGTAATGTTGAAAGGAGAATATGCTCCTTCCTTCACACCCCAAAATCCTTCTTTATTTTGTTTTGTTACAAGCCATTTGCATGATTTATTAATCATTTGAAGTATATCGTTATTACTTTCGTTTACAAAACATAAAGCTGAAATTACCTGAGCAGTATGCCATTCTGAAGGAACATTTTGATTTTGTGCTGTGTTAATATAGAAGTTACCTTCCTCATCCTGATACTTTCTCAATAAATCAATACATTGAGTACATTCTTTTTTGTATTTGATCAAATGAAATAATTTTAGTGAAGAAGCCAAAAAAGCAGCTCCATACCATTCATTGTTATTGGCTTCAGCAAAGCCTTTTTCAAAATGAGATTTTACGTAGCTTATACCATTTTTTATTTGAACAGCGTCAGGCGACATCCCTGTGGTAATAAGGGAAATCAATACCTGACAGGTGTCCCACAAGTCTGTTCCCCAGTTGCCATCTGTCCCAGCTTTTTGTAAAAGCCATTTTTGAGCAAGAGATATTCCAAACCGTGTACGAGCGCCCTCTAAAACATTTTCCCAAATCATATTTGCTGGAATACCTCCTTTGTAAAGTAAATATACAGATTCTGCTGTTCCAACAGTATCCCATTCAGGAATTTCAGGATTGCTCCAAAATCCCTGTTCATGTTGCTTACATAGAAAATAGTTTGCACCCCTAAATCCTGAAGAATCAATTTCCGATAAAATCAAATCATGTAATTCATTTTTTAAATCAAAAGCAGAATGACTCAGATAGAGCTTTTGACTAGTGTTACCTGTAGTTTCTTTTCCTAAAATAGTAATGGGTCTTGTCTGTAAAATATAAATTTCCTCACCAATTATTGCCCATTCAATATCTTGTGGTGCATTAAAGTCATTCTCTATCCTTCTACAGACTTCTAATAACTTTAAAATAAGGATATCGTTTAATGTCTTTTTATTCTTACCGGAACTGATTCTTTTTCTGATAATATTCTGTTTGTCTATCTCAATATGATCAGGAGTCCTTTCTCCACTCACTAATACTTCTCCAATACAATCCACATACTCTATTATGGCAAAATCAGATGTTTTTGGCGTTGGTCCCTGAGTAAAACATACCCCAGCAAAATCAGGATGAACCATTTCTTGTATTACTACTCCCATTGAAGGTGATATGATTGGCATGCCTTTGTGATTCATGGCATAACTATTCCCTCTTTTACTATACTGAGAAGCCCAACATTTTTTAACAGCTGATAAGATATTTTCTTTCCCCTTAATATGTAAAAAACTTACATACTGACCGGCAAAAGAAGTGGAAGAAGAGTCTTCTGAAATACAGGAAGATCGAACAGCATATTCTGAAGATTCATCCAGATTCTCCATGATTTCCTGAATTAAATATTCAGGAACACAAACAGTTTCTATAGAATTTAAAATTCTACACTCCCATTGATAACAATCATGCAAAACACTCTCCAAGGAAATCATGGCTAGAGTATGAACTTGTCGAATAGAATTAATTTCCAATCCTGAATGTTCAAGAAATTTTTCAAATATACCTTTTGACAAAGCAACCCCAAAGGGTACATTAAAGCCTTTCTGTAATAAAACGGAAAGGTTAATAGCCTTTCCACCAAATAAATGCAGATCATCTGATGAAATGTTTTCAAGTCTTAAAACTCCAGTATTCATAATATATTAAAACTCCAAAGAATAGGTTTCATAATCAAAAATCTTTGAAATTCCCCCAGATAATAGCTCAGACACTACCTCTCTAATCTTAGTCTCATTCATAGTTTCAGACTCAGGAGCTCCAGTTGCATCTGAAATAAATTCAACGTAATAATCCCTATCATGTGCATCCCTTGCTGTTGATTCACAGCAGAAATTAGTCATAAAACCACAAATAGTGACCGTATCAATGTTATTCTCCTTAAGAATTTTTTCAAGTGATGTTCCAACAAAAGAAGAATACCTGTTTTTGAAAATAATAGTTGCATTAGAAACAAGATATAGATCCTTATCAAATTCGACCTCTTCTGATCCTTCTTTAAAATTAAAATCTTCAATAGGTCCTGCAAAGTCAAACATTCTCCCCGTATCACTACCATCGGCTTTATGAATATGCTTGATATATACAATGGGATAACCTTTCTTTTGAAAAGCCTCGATAAGTCCATTAATTTTTTTAACAGTCTGCTTATGATCTGTACAATAAAGTTCAGATTCCGAATGTGTATAAATGTTCTGTACATCTATAACAAGAAGAGCTTTTTTCATATTTTTTAAATTATTAAAATGTAAATTATTTTGAGATAGGTATGATATATTGAAATAGTAAGTATTATCAATCCTTTCTTTAGAAGACAAATTTTGAAAAAAACAAATTCTCTCACAATAGCCTGTGCATGAAACCCTGATTTTTGAACATGAAAACGCAGATTCGTGCATGAAAACCCCAAAATCGAGCATGAAAACCGAAAACGGGTATTTTAAAACCTAAAATTATCCCCTACATTTGTTATAGATGAAAAATATTTTATTTCTGTTATTTCCGTTTTTGATATATTCCCAAACCCTTCCGGTTTCGGAGCATAGTGCCTATGTTTATACCAAATACAACTACGGAAATGATCTGTTCAATGTTTTTTCCGTCTTTCAGAAAAAAGACGGGAGTATCATCTGTCAGCCTTATGCGGACCGGTATTACATTCTCAGCAATACTTCAATAGACAAGGCTTTTTCATCCCGGGAACCGATGAATTACACCCTTTTTGCATTTACTGAACTTAGAGGAACAGAATATTTTTTAAGCAACCAAAAAATAATGGTTGTTAAAAATCAAAAGCTTATAAAAGAATATACCCTTCATCTGAATGACGGGCAGTCGGGATACTACGTTTTGTATAAAGGAAAAATCTATTTTACAGACAAATTTACAAAGAACAAATCTCATTATCTGAAAGCCTTTGACGGGAAACGGTTTGAAACCCTGATGCGGATTCCGGATAATATATGCGGACTGAGAGCTACTGATAAGCTTTACTGTTTTGCAAATAAAAAGAATACACTCTCATTATACGCATTAGAAGACAGACGTATAACTTATATTAAAAGCTATCCCCTTTCCTCTCAGGATTTTGACATATGGAGCTTTAGGGATGCGGATAATTTCAGTATTATATTTCGTGACCATTCCTTACTTCAGGTAACTTCCGGAACGGTAGTCCCTACACCTATAGCTTATCCGATTAACTTTCTCAATACCGGCAGAACCTATCTGACCACCAAAGGGAGCAACAAAATAACTTTTAGCCTTCCCATAGATAAACCTCTTTTCAATACTTCACTCGGGGAAAATATCAGCAATGTCACCTATAATGCCCCAAGCAACAGTTATTACTGTGCAACAGGAACCTTATTTTTCAGGGTATTTCCCCATATTACCAAATATCCAAGGCTGTTCAATAATACCAATTCCAATACCGTATTTACTCTTCGACAGGATTCCAGGGGCAAAATCTGGGCAGGAAGTTATCAGGGAGCCCTGTCGGTCATCGACAAAGACAGGATAACCGAAAGCTCCGTAAAAACAATCCAATGGATGAACGGCGGAATGTCCCATAAAGATAAGATGATTCTGATTGGCGAGGCCGGGAAAGGCGTGTTTCTTTTTGACACCCCCAACCGTTATAAAAAAATAGCAGATTCGGTGACCGGATTTTACCTGTACGAATCGAGAAATAAAACTACGTATCTGGGAACGGCAAGTCAGGGACTGTGGTATAAAAGATCGGAAGATCTTGAAAATACCCGAAAAAATTGGAAGAGGCTGTCATATAAACAAGGGATCAATCTTGCGAATATTCTTTCCATCAGTGAGGATCGTTTCGGAAATATCTGGATGGGACAGCAGGGATTAGCGGTATACAATCCCAAAACAGGCTATGCTAAAAGCTGGCTGAAGATAAAAAAAGAAACCGACTACGGCACAATGGCCATGCAGCTGGATAACCATAATACCCTTTGGATAGGAACAATGAACGGAAAGCTGATGTATTATAACAGCAAAAGTGAAACAGACTATGATCTGAAAAATTTAGTTGAATTGAGACATCCCCTTCTGGAAACCGGAAAAGTTATTTCCTTTATGCACCCATGGAAGGATTTTCTGATTTTAGGAGTACAGGATAAAGTACTGCTGTTTGATCTGAAAAAATGGTATCGCAACAGAAGTGTTTCCATCCGCTATCTGAACCCATTGGAAACTGCCTTCAGCAACTCGACTGAACAAAACACCTGCCTGACTGATAACAGAGACGGCAGCATATGGTTTTCCACTTCCGATATGGTGTATCACTGGGATATTAAAAAATGGTTATCGCTGCCTTCCTATACTGTCCGTCCTGACATTA
This sequence comes from Chryseobacterium sp. HMWF035, assembly GCF_003094695.1. Lineage (NCBI taxonomy): Bacteria > Pseudomonadati > Bacteroidota > Flavobacteriia > Flavobacteriales > Weeksellaceae > Chryseobacterium > Chryseobacterium sp. HMWF035. The sequence continues at coordinate 9,444 of NZ_QEHP01000105.1, forward strand.
TCATCAGTAAAGACAGTACAGAGACAAGATATAAGCCTAATCAGATGGTTGCCTTCCACCCCAATGAAAACAGCATCGACATCCGAATCCACTATCAGACTCCTGACAATATGCCCCGTTATCTCAACGGAATATTGGTAAAGAAAGGAGATAAAGCGGTATTTGGCAGTCCCGATCTGCAAACCCGATTTCACTTTGCGAACCTTTCGGCAGGTGACTATACCTTCTTTGTCCGGATATGCCAACAGGACGGCAGTTATACGGTATTTCAGTATCCCTTTACCATTGAAAGCTTCCTTTGGCAAAAATGGTGGTTCTGGATGCTGATTTCAACGGTTCCCATAGTTTTTGTCATATACTACTTTAATAATAAACGCAGGATCAATATCCAGCAAAAGCAGATTGCCCAGCTGAATCTCAGCAGCCTGAGCAACCAATTCCGTCCCCATTTCATGCTTAACGCCTTAAATAGTTTGGGTGCAGAACTTGAAGATAAGCCCCATGCCAATAAGGTAATCAGCAGACTCGGGGAAAGCATTAACATTATGTTTGGATTTACGCAGAGCGGAAGCTTTACCCACTGTTTTGAAAACGAGATGCAGATGGTACTCAATACCATTGATATTCAGAGACTACTTTATCTTTCTGAACTTGAAACACAAATATCAGGGATTGAGATCATTCCCCCGGAAACCCCTGTTCCTATAGGTCTTTTACAGATTGCCATAGAAAATGCACTGCTTCACGGACTCAGAAACCGGGAAATACCTCCGTATCTTCTTAGCTTAAATATACAGGAGTCAGGTTCTTTTTATATCATTATTATTGAAGACAATGGAGTGGGAAGAGAAAAAGCAATGAGAATCAATCATTTTAAAAAGAACGGTAAAGGACTGGAGAATTTAGAGAAAATGATTGATGTGATCAATGGAAAAAGAAATGATAATATTGTATTTGAAATCTCCGACAGAAAAATAGAAGGAACTACAGTAACCATAAAAATCAAAAAAAACATCAATTATGAAAATTTCGGATTATAATTATATGGTCATTGAAGATGACCCTAATGTGTGTGAAGGCATCCGGAGAAGAATGAACAGGTACACTGAGTGGAACTGCATTGGATTATTTACCACTTTTACAGAATCGGTGGAAGCCATCCAAAAACATCATCCCCAGCTGCTCTTTCTGGATTGGGCTATCAAAGGAGGGAATTCATTCCAGATCCTGCAGAGGATTAAGTCAGAATCAGACTACCATCCTTATGTTATCTTCTTTACGGGCTACCGGAGTGACCGCAGGGAAATCCATGAAGAAATGGTCAATACCTATAAAGTACATCGTTATTTTGCCAAACCCATATGGGAAAAACTGGATACATGCCTTTCACACTGTCTGGCAGAAGCCAAAGAACATGCGGACCGGAACACCGTGAATACTCCGCTTTGGATTGAAACGGTGGAAAAGGAAAGGGTAAAGGTTTTTCCCGGAGATTTGGTCTGTATCCACCAATCAGAAAATCCAAGACACAAGATTTTATGCTTTTCCGGTTCCCTGATGTACGAGGTTAAAGCTAACTGGGAATACTGTGAGAAGCTTTTAAAGAAGTTCGGCATCAATTATTTTGTGGTCAATAAAAGGGAATCCATTATCAATTTAGACTGTATTGAGAAAATAGAATCCAACCTTCTGCGCCTGAAGCAAAACATACAGGTGAAAATCAGTAAGGAAAAATTAAAAGAACTGGAGGTTTTGCTCTGAAAGGCAAATAGTGAATAAATTGTATCTACTGTATTGATGAATACTCTAAAAATTTCAGGAAAGTGATTCTGAAACAATAACTTGGTGTATTCCTCAGGCAGATTGATTCCGGATTACACAGCAGCCGGCATTTTTAATCCTTTGCTTTAAACCGCATGATCAAAAACCTGATAAAAATTTGCCAAATCAAAAAAAACAGGTATACTGGAAGGGTACATTTTATTCTATTATACACCAACGATGATCAATTGACCCGAAACCGGATACCAACAGGAAATATCAACCCCTGAAAAAAACAATGGAGATTCTCAAAAAAGAGCCTTAAAGCAGCAGGAACAGCAAAGAACCCTGAAGCAAATAAGAAATCAGGAGAAAAACCTGAAAGAACAGGAACAGCTGGATGAGCTTACATCAGCGGCTTCTAAAATCCAGAAGCAGATTGATCTTTCCGGAAACATCAATGAAGATACCAGAAAGGAAAGAGGAACTTTAAAAGTAGAGAAAACAAGAAACGGCTTTGTTCTCGGTTCATGGGGGAAAATGACTGCCCTTACCTTTAAAGATCATGATACGGTGATCATTAAATGAGGAAACGGACACGATCTAACGGTGAATATCAATCCTGTTGAAGGACTAAAGGATGTGATCAGGATGGCCAATATGATTAATTATGTGAACAAAAAAACTCAGGGAGATGTAGAGCTGAGCAGATGATCCGTAAAATCAGCCGACAC
>NZ_QEHP01000106.1:0-33436 GCF_003094695.1 Chryseobacterium sp. HMWF035
GACTTGGTGTTTTTTAATTATATTTTGTTTAAAAGGCACGTAAAGCACAACAATGGAAGCCGTGCTTTACCGTACCTGATGGAACTGAAAAATCAGACGCGGTAACGTATTTTTTTAAGATTTTACTGCCTGTAAGGTGTACACAGCGTTATGATGAGAAATCGGAAGTGCTGTGCTTTTTTCTTTTGATCCGGCTGAAATTCCAGATTCAAAATTCAGAATTTTTAAGGAGAATAAGTCTTTTTTGGTGCGGAGGATTCTGTAGTTGCAGTAAGTGGTTTCCCGAAATGATTTCTGATGACGGCAATACAGAAATTTATTTTAAACTTTTACCACAAAGGATGCAAAAGATTTAAACACTTTAGTTTTTTTTAGTTTAATGCTTTAATGGAAAAAAAAGAGCACATAAGTTAAAAAATCCAAGGTTTTTTAATGTCCTGATTATTTAAATGGGACGTTTACTGTTATGCAATTTTATTGCAGTATTCTTCCTCTACGCTCCACTGTCCTATACCGAAAGCTTACTGTGATGTATTTTTATTGCAGTATTCTATATTTATATTCCACTGTTATAGATTGAAAGCTTACTGTACAGCAATTTTAACAAAATGTTTTCCATTTACATTACACTGTCTTAGATTGAAGGCTTACTGTTCTGCAACTTTATTACTGCTCACATTTTCTACTGTTTACCACAGTACATTTTAGGCTTACTACAGTACATTTTTATTACTGCTCACCTTTTCTACTGCTTACTGCTTAACATTTTAAGCTTACTACAGTACATTTTTATTACTGCTCACTCGTTCCATACTCCAATACACTATATTTTAGCCTTACTGCACTACAATTTTATTCCAACACACTTTTCCTAAAGCTTAGTACACAAGATTCAAATAGTATTTTAAAGGAGTTTAGCCTACTTCATGTAATGACGTTTTCAGATGTTGGTTTTTAACAACAATAATTAATTGTTTTTGATATTTGTCCTGCTTCGGAGGATTTCTTTGTTCTTTATTTTATATCTTCTTTCTTCTCTTTTTCTTCTTCAGGCTGTCTGTTTGGCTGGTTTCCGATGTAAAGATTCATGGTAGTATCAATCCAGTTAGGAAGATTGGTGGTAATCATTTTCAGGAACTTGTCATAGCCATAACCGAGTACAAACAATATTCCTGTGGAATACCATTTGTTGTGGAGTTCGGCACTTTTCATGACATAGCTCATGGTGAAACCGACAATAATCACGATAATTAAGGTGATGATATGTTCCCAAGGCCTCTTTTTTTCTTTGTTCTGTATGGAGATCAATACTCTTAACAGTCCTCCCGAAAATGCAATGGCAGTTCCGATGAGGAGGGCTTTTATGCTATCTAAATTCATTCTTCATATTGTTATTCATTAAAATTGATTTTTTACAACGCTAAGTTGTTAGTCGTCCTGATCGAGCATATACATATCATCCAGAAATTTTCTGCTCGTTTCGATGTTTTCGTTTTCGCTGAGGTAAGCCAGCTCGTCTATAAGATCACTGATGTCTCTATCGGGATCCTGAAATTTTTCTAAGTTTTCTTTAATTTTTTTGTTCTCTTCTTTTTCCATGACTACCAAAATTTATTAATGCTGATTTTTAATTTTCAATTTCTTCCTGTTACTTTCGAAACTACTGTATTGCAGGCTCGTCTTTAGCCTTAAAAGCATCGTTCCGGAAAGTAAAACAGTTTTTACCTTGCTGTAATTCTCTATAAATTAAATGGATAACGAAAAGACAATCTTTTATTGATCTGATGGAACAGATTGAATTAGAAGCACTGAACTGTGCGGTTGCTTGGTCTTAAGCTTTTTAGAATATAATTTTCCAGCTCTAATTTTTTGTGATGATGGATCAGTTGTAAAAGATTGTCCTGAGGAAGCCGCACGAAATGCGGATCTTTAATGACTTTTGTTTTTCCGTTTTACTCCTGAATGATGTTGTAAATGGTTCTTTCCGACAAAAACAGCATCTCCGTAAGCTCGGTTACAATAACTTTCATTTGTTTGTCCTGATTGCGCTTTACATAATCGTTGACAAAGTCTTTTCTTTTCTCTACAAGTTCTTTACTACGTTTCATTTTTAAAAAGGTTAAAAGTTGTTTTAATAAAATAGTTTTTCGTGTCTTTTTTTGATCAATTGAGTCAATAAAATCCCGCAAAGGCTTAAAGTCTGCCTCTGAAAAGATGTTTAATGATGTCATTTGATTTTAATTCTCAGAAGTCGGCTTCCTGTGTTTTCCGGCGCAATTTCATCGGCCTGTCTTCCTGAATTTTAATTTCCTTCGTCTGCGAAAAGTATCTTCATATACAATTTGTTTAAACGTAATAGCAAAGACACAAAATATTCATTACATACGGTCTTAGCTTAAGGTGCAAAGATTTTATCTGCGATAAAATTGAGCATCAATCCTTATTGAAAATCTTGGATTTTCCTGCGCCTCAAAAGATTTGAGACCAATAAAATCTTGAGTCTTTGCGTCTTCCAACAAGAATCTCTTTATTTAAAAAAGTTTAAACAAATTCATGTTAAAAAATGAATTTCTTTCTGCAAACTCAGATTCGCCGCTTTGGAATGTATTTAAATTATTACTGACAGTTATAATGAATCGATATTTTATAATCTGAACAGCAGCTTTATCTTACATTTTCAACGGTCTGTGTTTATGGTCATTAAAACAAAACAGCAAATGTTCGCATTACCGGTTTAAAAATGCACATTTTTCGGAAAAAAGAATTTAAAATCAATAATAAAAATATTCACATCAATATAAAAACGCACTTTTTACATTGTTTTGTATTACTGAACGTTTATCTTCTGTCTGTAAACAAAATGTACATAAACAATTTTAAATATTTGATTAACAACCTATATTAAACCAAAAAAAATTAAAAAGCATCAAATATATATTAAATTGTTGTGATAATTTTTGTACATTTGCCGTATTCTGTTTTAACAACGAGACAAATATACGAACATTGTTCGTATTTCAAAATAAAAAAGAAAAATATTTTGCGTATTTTTTCATAAATAACGATAAACATATCAAAATGACCAACTTAGAATTCAAAGAGATCAGAAAGAAATTAAAGATGAAGCAGGCCGAGATCGCCGAGGCGATAGGAGTTGGTACGAGAGCCGTCCAGTACTGGGAAAAAGGCGAAAGAAAAATACCGGAAACCACTGCTTATTTTGTAAAAAACATGCTGCAGGAACAGCAACAGAAACCTAATAACAGCGCATCGCCGGTTGCTTATTCGGATCTAAAGATCATGTACGTTCCGCTGGCGAACCAATACGCACAAGCCGGATACCTGAGCAGGTTTGCGGACGAGGAATATATAGAAAGTTTACCCACGATTCCTTTCAGTGATGATGTGGAACACCGCGGCGAATATATGTGCTTTGAAGTTCGGGGAGACAGTATGGACGACGGCTCCTACGAAAGTTACCTTGAAGGCGATATTATTTTATGCAGAAATATCCGCCAGGATTACTGGATGAGCAAACTGCATTATGATAAATGGGATTTTGTCATCGTACACAAAGAAAAAGGGATTCTCGTCAAAAGAATCATCAATCATGATGTGGAACGAGGCATTATCACCCTTCATTCTCTGAATGAATATTACGAAGATTTTGAAATTCATCTTCAGGATGTTGCCAAACTTTTCAATATCATCAGTACGAGACGTAAAAATAACAGAAGGTGATATAAACCAGTATCATAGAATAAAAAGTCCGTCTCACAACGAGTGAAAACGGACCTATTTATTGCTGTTGCAATTTTGCTTAAGATCTATAATCTATCTATTCTTTTTAATCTAACATACAAGGAATATATCTTTGTAAGATACCTGTTGTACCTGTAATCATAAATACTTTATCTCCAACTTGCTGACCATAATTGTAAATTTTTATATATGAATAGCTTCCACCTGTTACAGGAGTTCCGTTACTATCATATAATTGTGAACCAGTATATGGCGTTAAAGTATCAAATCCTAAAAGATGAGTATCTTTTGTTGTCCTGCAGGCAGAAGCGGTATCATCATGAAAGCTTACTCCGAAAGAGTATAATTGTGAAATTTTATAATCTCTGCTAATAACATTACTATATAAAATTTTCCCGTTAGAATAAGTAACCTTTAAACGCATCGAATAATTATGATTAACAGGATCAAATCCAAAAGCGTGAGAGGTTGTTCCACTTCCGTTATTTTCTAAAACCCAAGTCGAGCCTAAAGTGACATCAGTCAATTCCCATTCTGTCGCTTTAATTGCACCTTCATAAGTGGAAATTCTTACCGAATAAAGATATGCACTTGAAGAATTATCATAATGAGTACTTAAATCTGTTCCCGCATTATCCCAAGCTATTAACACTGGATAATAAGTACCAGATGTAAATTGTATAATATTTGACCAATCTGAAACCGTACCTGCTGGTGTACAATATTTTCTTGCCCTTATATATAGAACAGTATCATTGGGAATATCTCCGCTATCCATTTGAATATTTTCAATTTGATTGTACTGAAATCCCACTCTAGAGTGAACGATTTTTGCAAAACTACTATCTGTTGCTATTTGATATTCTGGTGACCAGGAACCTAAATTAAGGACCGTATAATCCATCACGATTTGTCCATTAGAAAGTACATCTACTTTATTAATAACTGGTGTTTCACAAGCTGAAGGATTACAATTTCCAATTTTAAATAAGCTTTTTTCTTTAGCTATAGCCCCATCTTCATCCATTAATTCTACAACGAGCTCATAGTCACCTTCATCCTGAATAAAAGGAAGCTTTACAGTGTCTGAAGAGCTTGGAATAGGATTTATATTGTATTCGGAATATGGATCAGACGGACTTACGTTTTTATTTTTATAATAAGCAATTGCGCTTTTTATTGGCTTAGAAGATGTGTAATCTATCTTAAACGAAATATTGCATGTTTCTGCTGCCATTGTTTTGTTTTTATATTATTAAATTTAATAAACAGAGGGTGATTTTTTGATTTTTCAATTGAATAAAGCCCCCCCCTTCGTTATTGTGATATTTATTTAGGAACACGGCCTTCACAGCAGTCTCCTCCTTTCTCGAAGACGATACCTTTTATAATGATGGGATTTTCTTCGTACCAATTTTCAAGAGATACATCCTGTTCACATCCGCCTCCAATAACTTTTACTTTTATGTTCGGAATTTTTCTCGGAGAAAGATTATTAAACGTATGAGTTACAAAACCTTTTGAATCCGGATTTTGAATTACCTGACTTCCATTATCAAGGAAATCCCAGCTATACTGATAATTCATGAAATGTTCTCCTGTTATTTTGAATTTCACAACAGTTGCTGTTGAATCAGACTCAGGAATATCAACTTTCTCCACGACAATTCTCACCTGCGGTTCTGTAATCACGGTTACAGTACAATCAGTAGGTTTTCCGTTAACATTAAAACTGATTAGCTGGTTATGCAATTCCTGACTTACCGATGCAGGATTAAAGAAGTATAATCCGTCAACTAACTCTACACCACCATCCAGATCAGAATCTACATTTGCCGTTACGATGCCATTGAAAGGAAATACAGTAAACGGAATTTTCTCCGCTTTGGCACAAATAGTCGTATTAGGTAAACTAAGATTAATCTTCAATTTCGGTGTACAGCAGATGTACGGAAGCGAGAAATCTGCCACAATAACTTCATCTCTCCCAATATGATCATACACCATGATAAAAGTACCTCCTTTTGCAACTCCGTGTTTGTGTTCTAAACCCGAATATTTATCGATATATTCATTAAAATACGCCTTTGAAAGATCTTTATTTTTTAATAATTCTTTGAAAGACAAAAGCATGATATCAAATCCGAGCTGTTGCTCATCTCTGATTTTTTTTATCTGATCAAATGCATCCTGATAATGCATTCCCTGATGTCCCTCAATATTATAAAACGGAGCTCTGTCAATGTTAAAACCTAAAGGTTTTCTCACATAAGATTCTTGTGAGAAAAGACCAGAATTATAGCCTACATTATTTCGGAAAGCCGGAGTTCTTACTTTATTAAAATCCCAAACTTTCAGGAAATTATCTGTAATTCTGTAATAAAAAGGGATTGCTTTATTCCCTAAGAATTCTGACTTTTGAGACGGGGTGATTTTAATGGCGGATTCCGCTTCTATTGGTATATCACTCCCAATTACTTCTATATGGCGGTTTGGATATTTAAAATTCTGTATCTGCAGATTAAAACGGCTAATTAATATTTTAACTTTATGCATCGCCTTTTCATCATCCAAGACCGGAGAATTGTAAAACTGATGTCTTGAAGAATCCAGCTGAGTTTCTGAATTTAATTTCCCTAACATCATATGCTTAGGAAAAGAAGCAAAATCGGGAAGGCACTTTGTAAAAGTCTTAGGAAGCAGTTTGATGATTTCGGAATACGTAGCCGTTAAATCTTTTACCACATCATAAGCATACTGAAAACCAAACGGCAGGTTAAGACATTCTTCCAAAACACTTTTAAAAGTAAGATGATCCGCAACAGGAAGTCCAAACATTTTAGAAATTTCGTAGATTTTTCTAAAAACCAGCTCACCATAGCCGTTTCTTTCTAAAACATCGGCATACATATTTTTTAAATCGGCATAGGAAAATCTTGTTTCAATTCCTTTTTCCTGAATAAGCCTTTCCAGAATCACGCGCTCCTGCTTTACACTTCCTAATATGTCTTCTATAAATAACGGATGCGGCTGAATACGGTCTTTCTGAAGAATATAATCAGCACCCTGTTCGTTTGTAACCAACACTTTAAGATTTCGGATCTGCTGAATTCCGTGGTTGTCACAGTCGACGCCTCTACAAGGCTTTACTTCTTTCTCATAGCTTTCCAGATAGAGAATTAAATATTGATCTTCCAGATTTGAGAAATTAGCAACAGGCTGAAAATCCGAAGTTGCTTCCTGAACTGTCGCCAGTTCCCAAAGTTCAATCTGTCCTCCGTTTTCGTCATAAAATGCAGGATAGTTTACCTTGAAATTGTCGTATTTTTTAAAGTGAGTGTATTCTTTACTATCAATGCTGATTGTCTTTAAATCACTTACATATAACTCTTCACTTACCTTACTCGTATTATTCAGGGTAAGCAGATCTCCGTCTGTTGTAACTGCAACTCCCTGCGAAAGTTTTATGCTGTTGAGTTTTTTATTGGAATAGGTAAGCTCAGGTTTAAAACCACATACAATACCTACCCCCTGAAGCATTACTCTGGATAAGCGATCCTGATCCTCAAAAAAGTCTAAAAACTCATTGAACTGAGTATACTCAATGTATTGTCCTTTGCTGAATTTGCGGTACCGGGTCGATATATCACTTAATTGAATAAAGTTCCGGTATTTCTCCGGTATATTATTTAATTGATTATTCATTATTGTTCATTTTTAATGATTTGTTAAGATTTTTAAATATGCTTCACAGACAATCACATTATCCATGAAGCTATATTTAATTGTTATCTTGTCACTCCTGTACAAGGATTGATCTCTAAGAAATTTCCATCAGGATAACCAGAATAAATAGGTGTAGAATCGTTTGCTAAAAATAACTGAGTAAAAGCAACACCTGTATGACATCCAATGCTAGGAGGCATTGCACAATCCAGTGAAAATTGTACAAATCCTTCATTCGCTCCTGCTGCTAATGCTTCCGCTTCTTCTTGCGTTATAATAATTTCATTATATCTACTTGATGGATGACCGCCCGGAATAATATTACCCGCGTCTTGATTTCCTTTCGTATTACTTAAATGAATATTACCTTTTATCACAGGATCTGAATATGGTTTTGTACCCTCTATCAATACTCCGTTTCCTAATAGATTAAAACTAGCTCGATTACAAGTATGGGTACCGTCTGGACCATATCTAAACTGAACGACAATCCTCATTCCACTTAAACAAGCAATGGTTGATTGTCCTTTTAATTTTAGAGGGCTCAATTCATATACATTACTACATCCATTTTTGTTTGTTACCGTAAGTGTTGGATGAAAAGTTTCCTCCTGTCCGGAAACAAGATTATAAGTGTGAGTCTTTTTGTTAGTTGGTAATTCGTTATAATGTATCTGGCTACCATCACCAAAATTCCAAGTAAAATCAAGATCTGTAAAATCTCCAGTGACATTAAATTCTACTGTTGCATCCGGGTCTGTGGTGTTAGGATCTGTAGTAGGAGTGCTATATGTTATGGAACCTGAAGCTACAGATACGATTTCTGGTTTTTTGTAAACAACCATTTGAGTATCCACAGGATCATCATTAACTGTGAAAGTAATGGTTTGGCCGAGATAAGCTGCGCCAACTAATGCCGGATCAAAATAACTTTGTCCTCCGGTCTGGGTAATGGCGGATATTTCTGTACCGTTTACAAATGCTTTTACCTGACCATCCAAAGGAACGATTGTCATAAGAACCGGTTTTTCATTTTGGCAAAGTTTACCTGAAGGTAATGATAAGAATACAGGATCTTTTTTAGAACAACATAAATAAGACAATGAGAAATCTGCAATAACCTGATTGTTTGCCTTCGACTCTGCGATCAAAACAAATGTTCCGCCAGGTTCTACACCGGAAAGATGCTCCAAGCCGGATTTTCTTTCTAAAAAATCGCTTAAAAGTTCTGTAGCAATTTCTTCTTTTTTAGGATCTTCTTTTACAATTGTAACGTCGTCTGATGATCCGGAAGGTGTTTCAAATTTAGCTTTATTCAATAACTTAAGATCGCTGTCTAATTTGGATAAATTAAGGAGTGCGTTCTTCGGGTCTCCTGTTTCTTTGCTGATATCATTGGAAATAGACAATAATTTATTTCTGAGTTCTTCAATGGAAACTTTTCTTGGCTCTTCAGGCTCATCATCTGTTTTTTTACCGTCATTTAAAAGTAAAACGCTAACGTCAAAAGCCAGTCCGTACTTCACTTTAAGATCATTAATATTCTGTACCGCTGTTTCATAAGGCAATCCAAGATGTCCTTCAATTCTGTAGAAATCATTGTTATCAATATTATAATTCAGAGGATTCTGAACATAATCTTCTGATGATAAGTTCGCAGTATGATAACTTAAATTATAGGTTTCTCTGTCTGTCTTTGTTTTTTCAAAATTCCATTTATCCAGTAAAGTCTTATCTACGTTATAATAATATGGAATTGCTTTTTCGCCTAATCTTACGTAAAGATTGGACGGTGTAATTTTAACCGGTCCGATATAAGATTGAAATCCATTGATTTTCTGCACAAAACGATTGGCTAATAACATCAATCTTTCATAATTTTCATCATCCTGGGTTGTGATGGGCGAATGATAGAATCCGTGACGGAAAGCTGCATATTCTCCCAATTCCAAAGAACCTCCAGCATATCCCAACATCAAATGTTTAGGGAACGACGCAATAGAAGGACAACATTCTGCATTCAAATGTAAGATAAGCCCTTTTATTTCATTGTAAGTATCAATGAGATCTTTCAGGAGATCATATCTGTACTGAAAATCATCCAGCCTTGGGGAAGATGCAGACAATAAAGTATTGAGTTTATTAAAAAGCGATAAACCACTGAAGTTGAGATCTATTTTAAAAGTATCTGCAATAGCGCCAAAACCGTCGGACAATTTCGAAACAGAATCCATGGCGTTACGAAATTTTCTTTTTAACTGATCTGCTGTTTCAACTTTAGGATCAAGGATCACTCTTTTAGCTTCAATATTCGGTAAACGATCAAAAAGTTCTTCGTAAGAATTATGAATTTTATACAGCGTATCTTTTGCATTTCCGCTCGTCATAAGATCGGAAACAGACTGAAAATCTGCCAAAAGCACTTTAAGATCAGAAACCTGCTCTGCTCCGGTGTTATCACAATCGGCATCTTCACAAGGAGTCTCGTCATTAGAATAGCTTTCCAGATAAAGGATGATGATTTTTTCATTCAGTTTTTCCAGAGTTTTAATATCTTTAAAACTACCCGTGTCTAATCCTTTAACTTCCATTTGCTTCAGTTCGTCTTCGGTTGCCAGTTCCAATAAAGGAATCTGCTCTTCTCCGATTCGGAAATGGTCATACCTCACTTTGTCTTTATACTCTCTGAAGTATCTGTAATTTTTGGTATCGAAATCTATCGTAACGTCTGAAGATTTCTCTTTTCCTGTACGAAGGGTAATTAAATCTCCGTCTGTGGTAACGCCTGCTCCCTGAGTTATCACAATGGTATCCAAAGCATTTTCAGCCTTTTGCGGAGCGATTTTTTCCATAACGTCCGGAACCAGACCAGAACTGGTAATTGTGGATTTAAATCCGCATACAATTCCTACGCCGCTGAGAAGTGTTCTCGAGAGCCTGTCCTGATCTTCGAAATAGTCTATGAATTCATTTAACTGCCCGTCTGTAAGTACCTGATTTTCGTTAAACTTTCTATATTGGGTTGTTACATTATCTAATTTAGCATTCATTGTTTTTCAATTTTATATGTTTGATTGTCCTAATATTATTTTCCCGTCCAGGCTGTCGTTATCTTCTATAGCACAGTCTAAGAGTCTTCCCGGTCTGTAAATATTATTTAAGTTGGTAAGAGCCGTCAGTAAATTCTGAATGCTGTTTCCTAAATTGTTAAGGTTATTTTTTGCCTTATCCGAAAGATATTTTTTAAATGCCGTTTCAAATGCAGACAAATCGTTCTGAGCGGTTTGTTTTTCACTTAAACGATCTCCCACCCAACAGATTTTAGCCAGAATATGAGCCGGAATCTCCTGTCGGATCACAGTTTCTGCATAACGTCTGAAGTCAGGATCCTGAAAACGGTAGGCAAAGCCCGGAAGAACCACACTTACACGGTAAGAATAAGGATCAAAAACATCATATTCGCAGTCTTCTTCGCAGGAAGACATTAAAGCATCGGCATAATCTACCGGATTTGCAGGAAGAACATCTCCTTCCTCATTCGGAAATACTTCAAAAGATTTTCCTACGATCATGCTGCCGATTCCTTCAAGATCCTGAAACACTTTGAAAGTATCTTCCACAGACATACATCCGATTCCTCCCACAAGCTTGTAATCTTTAAATGCAGGTTTCAGCAGTAAATGCTCTACAAGGAAAATTCCTTCTTCGGTAAAATCATATTTGAAATATCTTACCAACTCCTCGATTCCCTTTTTTAATTCGGTTAAAGAATTGTATGGATTTGTCTTTTTATGGGTAGCCATTACATTTTGCGGCTGGCTGTCATCCATAATTTCAAGATAATAGTTCCCTCCGGCAGACATTCGGATCTGAATATTCCCAATCAAATCATAATGAGTCTGATTTTCCTGTAAAAGCTCTAATGCATTTTTAAGATCTTCTTCGTCTATCTGAATGGTCTGGTAAATGGCTTCATGCAGATTTTTAGTTGCCGCATATTCGATATGGAATGAATTTACTGATGATAAAGTGATATTACTTTTTGCATCTTTTATTTTCCAGGAATAGCTTGCCGTTCCGTCGTCACTTACCGATTTAATAATCGAAACAGGTGTTTGAGAAAGATTTCTCTGCTGATAATTTTTTATTCCCAGTAATCGGGCAATTCTTTTCTGTACCCCTGAAATATTCTCTGTATTCCAGACATTCGCGGTATCATCTAATGTATAATTATAGCCCAATCCACGGTCTTTGCTCAACGATTTGTATTCGTTTAAGAAGGTTTCTTTATTGTTCAGTACAATTTCATCGGTAGATTTTCCGTACAGAGATTTCATCAGGAAAGTATAGTCGCTGAATGTTTCTGCAAAACGGGCAATTAAATGATCCAAGACTTCATTTCGGCGTTCCACACTGTTATCAAGCTCCTCGTATAAAGTATCTGTAAGTTTGTCGTCGTTTTCATCATAATCCGAAACCAATTCTTCAAAACCTTTGATGTTTTTAAGAGCCTGAGTAAAGAACGTTCTCTTTAAACCTCCGCTGATACTTAAAACTTCTTTTACTTTTTCAAGGTGTTTGAAATAACTGGCAAGAATCTGGTCGAAAAACAAAAGATATCCTTTCATCTGTTTTGCCAAAGCTTCTCTTTCCGGGGTTGGATTTCCGATGATTCCGGAAATTCCCACTCCGTACGTATCCGGAAATTCATTTAAAATAGTCGCGTAATTTCCGATATCGTATGAAGTTCCCTGCGGCAGAGTCAACTCTTTATTTTTTCTCGCATCTTCTCTCAGTACTTCCTCCTCTTTTCTTAACGTTTCGAGATATTCTTCTACTTTTTTAGTGTTGATATTCAACGGAAGCGCACCTTTGGTGTAACTGAATGAACTCAGATCGCAAAGCTCCGGTTTTTTACCTTTTTCAATACAGATCATCCAGTCATCGGTCTGCTTCACTGCACTGTCGCATCCGGCAATAGAAATTTCGTGAATTTCTTTCACTCCGTCGATTTTCATGATTTCGCTGATGATATCCGAAAGTCTGACTTCTCTTCTCAACTGACTTGCTTTCAATTCTTCCGTATCAATAAAACCATTATCGAGAATCGGTCCGTCAAAAATCTCATCTGTGGTAAGACCTTTTTCCAACATCTGCTTTAATGAATAGAAATGAACTTCCGGAGCCAGATAATTGTTGATCGCTCTGATTACCTTTGCATGAACCAGTTCCTCATCTACTTTATTTACAAGTCCGATGCGGGCGCATACCGCCACTTTCTGGGTTTCGATTTCTTTGATATCTACAAGATCTTCGCAAAGACCTCTGTTCTGGTGATAACGCTCCAGTATTTTTACTCTTGCATTCGATTTGTCACAATCTTCATTCTCACTATCGTCGATATCATCGGCATAATCTACATAAAGGTCATACAATCCTTTTACGTTAAAATGTTGTGTCTTTTCTCCGATAGGTTCAAAATCCAACTGTCCAGTTTTACAATCCACATACAGCGTTTCGGTTCTCGGAACCAGCCAACAGTTGCTGATTGGTCTCGGATGACCGAATTTAAAGCTGATATCGATGAAGAGTTTTCTGTAATCAAGCTCGGTTAAAGGTCTGGAAGGCAAAACTTCCGTAGCTTTCAGGAATTGTGTATGAATATCTTTTTTTGCATCGTTTGAAGCAAGAATGTCTTCCATATTCATATTCATCCTCATCCCAAGATCTGTGATGGCATAGCTTAAAACCTCCAGTGTCGTAATCCCCGGATCGTGAGAGTTATAATCTGTCCAAAGTTTTCCTCCTAATCCTTCTATATATTCAATACCTGTTCTGCGTAGAAAATGAAAATCGGTCTGATCCTGCGTTTCTATATTTTTGGGTATACTAATGTGCTTATTTTCTGACATAATTATGTTTCTGCTTGTTTGTTATTAAAGGCATCCCTGTTCTGCAATAGTAACTTTGTGCTGTTTGGCAGATACGAGTATGGATTTCGGATCTACTTCGATTAAAGATTGTGTCTGTAAAACATTATTTACCAATATACTGGTCTCCTCAACGTAGTCTACATAATGCAGTTGTTCCAGATAGTTAATGAGCTGATTAACATTCAGTTTCACATTAAAATCAATATCTTTAGTGTCTGTAAAAGCCCAAGGCGATATGTACTTTTTGATGTCTTCGTCTAACTGTTTTGTGTAAAATGTTTCATCATACTGATCGAAGAATTTCACCTTTGTTTCTACCTTCGCTTCTTTATAATTCGGGTTGATTACCTGAGCGTTGATGTGCATGGTATTCAATTCATTTATATAATTCTGAATCCTGTTAAGCGTGGCTCTGCTTACTCTTGGCTGATAGATATCAAAAGCGTTTTTATTTTTAATATTCGGAACAACCATCAGCGTAACATATCCGGGAGCGAGGTAAGATTTTTCCGAAGTATGATTCAGGCATTTTACCTTGAAAACTTCCGGAAATTCCTGCAAAACGAGATGCTCGTAATCCCATTGTGTAACGGCTCTGTTTTTATGTCTCAGTCTTTCACTTACTCTTCTGTAGAATTCTGTATCTGTTTCTTTATATTTTCCGTCGAATGAGTTATACGGCTGGCTCACAGATTTTACCTGTGGAACTCTGGTAATAAGTCTGGAAATCGTATTGGCTTCCAAACCGTTGTTTAAGTGAGACAGATCGTTGTTCTGATTCTGGAATGTTGCCAGAACTGCCTGTGTATAAATTCCCTGAACTTTACAAACCGCATCGTAACTTCTTCCTGACCTTGCTCTTACCCAGATTAACTGATCTGTAAATCTTGTGTGATTCAAATTAATATCTTTTGGAATTTTGAATTTTACAATTCCGGATTCCAGGAATTTTTTAGAATCATTCTGCAGCATAGAGTTTGAAAGATCAATCCATGTATTTCCGGAAAGGATGCTCCATTCGATATACTCTTTTTCTTCAAAAGTTTCGGCTAAAGGATTTTCGCTTCCTTCCAGCATCTGGATGAGAAGGGAAACCGTCATTTGCGGAACTGCTTCCAGACCGATGTATAATTCGCCTCCTTTCTGATGTACCGGAACAATAGTTTTCGTATCGATTTCCTTTTCATACTGCCCGAAAGCATCTTCATGATACATCTGTACTTCTTCACTTTTCAGAAGTTCTCCTTCAGAATCTTTTCTTAAAGAATGGTATGCAGTTTCTGTTGCACTGTAGCTAAGCTCAATATCTTCCGCAAAAGGAATATAAGGTTCATTCGGAACTACTTTTGCTTTTTGAGGATCTGATAAAACAAGCGTATATAATTTAGGATACAAGTCCTGTAATAAAGATTTCTTCAGTTTTACCCTGATCGCTTCGCCTGTACCTGCTTCATCACTGGTGCTTTTTACAGAAAATTGTGTTTGGTAAACATTTCCATTCTTTTTAAATAAAGCAATATCACTTTCCTGATTGTGCCAGATTTCTTTGTCTAACACCGCTGTATCGATCTTAAAATAATCGTCTCCTGTTACAACTGACGAATTTTTCAAATTATTAAAATCCTGCTGACTGATATTTGTATCCGGTTCCATGATATACCCGCTGTATAAATCCTTTATGGAAGCCGGCGTGTTTTTCCAATTGATGGTAATGTCTGCAGTGTTCCATTTTTTAGAGAACATTTCAGGACATTTTATATAAAAATTGGAACCTTTAATCGGCTGCGCAGTAAATGGATAATAGGATTTTTCGGAATTCAGTTCTCCATTGTCATTTTCAATCTGAAGAGATTTTATTCCTTTTACATCTACAGAAACTTCAATATTGTTGACCAATGCTTCTGAAAAAGCTTCATAGACTTCATAATATTTCTTCCCTTCAATCATGAATCTGAGAACAGGAAAGCTGGTCTGGAATGTTTCCTTCAGAACATCTTTATTGTATTTTACGATGGCAGGAAAATCTTTCGGTAATGTTAAAGAAAATGTTAAACGGTGTTTTTTATCACTTTTGGTTCCTATTTCTCCATTTTCAGTACACTGTAATGCAATGTCGGATAACCATTCTTTCTCCCCGCTGCAAAGTACTTTGATGTTGTTCTGAAAGTCTTCTTTTTCAAGGTCTTTTAATTTTTGAACAGAATTTGCGTTGAAATCTATTTTCAGGGTAATTGTTCTGTCTCCTTCTTTTAAATCGAATAAAGATGATGCTACAGAAAATCCCAGTTTCGCTTTTGGAAGTTCTTTATAGATCGATTTGTCCGAAGCTGTTTCTTCAGCATTGTATCCGAACGGCCACCAATAGTTTCCGCCTTCCGGCAGTTTTTCGCCCAAACCATCAGCAGAATTGGTAACCGGAGCCATTTTAAGCTCTTGTTTTCCGCCGTCGTTAAGAAGACTTTTAATTTCAACTATTTTTGCCTGATTGGCAATAAGTTCATTATTGGTTTTGTAGACCCGTTTTTTTCCTTCCGCATCTTTATCTCCGTCCAGAAGTGTTCCTTCCGGAATTCTTTCCTGAATTGCTTTTTTAGCCAATTCAAAAATTACATAGACTTTGTCTTCTTTAGCATCATTCTTCTGAATCTGAAGGATCTCGTTATAGTAGAAATCCAGATGTCTTTTCGTTAAATTGTTGAAAGCTTTTTTGGAAAAATCCAGCAATTTCAGAAAGCAGACAAAGAGGGTAAGATGCGGCGTCAGATTGCTGTCCTGTTCAAACTGGGAAATAAGATCTGTAACCTGTTTTTTCATACTCTTGTACTCTACGCTTTCTCTGCGCGGAATAGCATTGGTATCATCACCAAAGAAAAAGTTTCCCCACTTCTTATCTGGTATTGCTGTATCAGCATCTTTTTCAAAAAAATTTACATGACTGGCAAAATTGTTTGCAAATAGCAGCCAATCGAACAGATCGAAATCGTGCAATTCGAGATTGCCGGGATCCAGATCCGCTAAAAAGCGCTGCATTTGTGATTTTCCTTCACGATAATGTGAAAATGTATCTGTTTTTTTCATTTGTTTATATTTATATTCTATGGTCAGATGCAATACTTAATGTAATGTTTCGGTGGTATTCAAAATGGTTACAGACATCCCGTAATTATTTATATTTCAGTAGCTTCACCTTTATAGAAAGGGAAAACCATATTGCTTCTGGTATTCGTATTCCTTACTTCGTAATCAATTTTTATCAGCACTTCGCCTTCCAGTTCTTCCTGAGTATCGATGTCGATATTTAAAATGTTTATTCTCGGCTCGTGGTATAAAATGGCACGCTCGATGATTCCTTTCATTTGGGTAATCAGCGTTAAGTCCAAAGGTTTGAAAAGCATTTCCTGCAGGTCGCATCCGTAATCGGGGAACATGACGCGTTCTCCCGGTCTTGTGGAAAGTAAAATGATCAGACTGTTGTTGATGTCTTCAACATCTGTAGTCATTACCAGCTTTCCTCCAGTCTCATTAAACTCAGGCGGGAAACTCCAGCCTATTCCTAAAAAATCTGTATTTATTTTCATACGTTCTTGTATTATATTTAATTGTAACATCTTGCATCTGTAACATAGAGTTTTAGTTTTCTAACCGTTTTGTTATTGATGTTTTTGCATTTTTTAATCTTGCAGAATGTGTATCATCCGCCTATTAAAACAGTCGCTTCACCCGCGCTTATTACGCCTCCGTGAGCGGTAGAATCTCCCATTCTTGCGGCTGGTTTTCCGCCGATCATTACGCTTGAAGATCCTGCTGCAATGGTATCGGGCGGACCTGTGCATATTGCTTTGTCTCCTACTCTTGCTGCGGGTTTACCTCCGATAAGTACAGTAGGTTCACCTGCCGGAATGATGGGCCCGCCAACATGTGGGGTAGTTCCCGTTACCATCGGACAGGTATGCATATCTGTTATTCTTGCTGCCGGTTTCATGATTAATTGATTTTAACTTGAGATCCTTTTACAACGGTTACTGCGCCTGATTTAAGCTCAGAACCGGAACTTCCTTCTGCTTTGAACTGTGCGGATGCTTTGATACCGATATTGGTTCCTTCCATCTTAATATCACCTTTTGCTTTGATCTTGATGTCTTTCCCACTCTCCATACTGATCCCGTCTTTATTGAGGGTAAGAGTATTCTTATGCTCGTCTTCTATTTTAATGACATCTGCATCTTCGTCTACAGTTATTTTTTTGCCTTTTGGTGTTTCAAGGGTGTAAGAAATTTTATCGTCATTAAAAATCATCTTCATTTTGCTGCGGGTAACAAATCCTTTTTCGTTGTTGTCATCGGAAGCTACAATAGGAGCCGGTTTTGCGCTGCTGTTAAGCATTCCCAGAACAACTGCATCATTGGGATCGTCATTAATAAAACCAATGATTACCTCATCTCCGATTTCCGGTCTGAAGAATGATCCTCTGTTTTCTCCTGCATCAAGTGTGGCTACACGCGCCCAGATTCCCTCCTCTTCGTTATTGATGATCGGGATCTGCACCAGAATTCTGTCTTCTCCATCGGGATCGGATTCCAGTTGGGATACTTTCCCGATGTGCAGTCCACTGATGGAAGGAATAATCCCTGAACCCGGCATTTCGCTTACATCGTACGTTTCTGAGAACCATGTCGGAGAAAGTCCGAATTGTGCATCAACCAGCCAGTTTCCTTCCGCAATTTCGTGACGGACGCCTGTTACGTAAATTTTTCCGTTGAAACGGTTTCCTACGCCTTGCAGCATTAATGAAACTCCCGGTTTTACAGCCGGAATTCCCTGAAATTTCACCCTTCCTCTGGTTTTTGCCAATTGTTGAAAAGTTGCTTTCGCATCACTCCAGTCCTGAAGTTCACTCTGGGTAAGATTTCCACCATGTTTAAGCTGCAGATCGTCTATTCCAAATACTTTCGCCAGATCATCCGGTGAAAGGTTTCCGTTAAGTTTTACTGCTGGATCCTGAGCTTCCACTTCTGTAAGTTCCTGATCGGTATAGCTCCATGTTTTGGCTGAAATTTTTTTGAACTGATCTCTTGCGTCTATTTCTCCGTCAAATTCATGCACAGAAGATCCGTAAACCACTGTTTCCACTTCTTTTTTACTGAAATCGGGTTTTGCTATTTTAACGGTTCCGTCTTCTACAAAACAAAGTTTTCCGTTTGCCTGTGCTCTGGTGAGCATAAAATCCCAGTCGGAAGCTCTGTACTGAATCAATTCTTTGTGTGAATTTGAGGTAGCCTGAACATCGGCAGTTAAACCGTTGTTACTGATCAGTTCTCCGATAATATCGCTGTCTTTACTGTCGTAGAAATATTTACTTTTTCTGCCTAAAGTCATCTTTACTGCTTTATCTCTGCATTCTATGATGAGGTAGGAAGAGCCATTTCTTACTTTTATATTGTGCTTTACAACAACTCCTTTAAAAATCGTCTGCTCATCAAGGTGATACCCTGCTGTAATTTCAATTTCTTTTCCGGGAATCAGAAGATCTTCATTGCTTAGTTTAAAATCCTGTTCCGGTACGCTTCCATCCAAAATAACAATGCGGGCATAAGGAATTCTGTTTACTTCTTTTTCTACAACAATACTTTTTACCCCATATTTTCCGGGCAACTCGGTACCTCCGGACATTACTTTAAAAGTGATCAGATCCGGATTTTTTGATGTTTTTATGTATCCGCTGTTGTTCATGTTATGCTATTTTTTCTATGGGTGGAAAGTAGAGTTCAGTTCCCGGTTTCAACTGTCTGAAATTGATGAGATTATTAACCTTAGCAACTTCCAGATAATATTTGGAGTCTCCGTAAATTCTTTCAGTCATTAAGGGTAAAGTGTCTCCTGCCTGTACAGTTCTTTTATGGGTAAGATCCGGGGAAGCTGGTTTCGATAGTGCCTTTTCTAATCTCTGACTTACCGAACCTCCAAATTTTGCTTTTATTATCGCTCTTAAAGGATATCCTTCCGGAGTAAATAGTTTGTATTCTATTGTAAAGTCTAGCAGAACGCCTAGAAATTCCAAGGTTCCCCAGTTTATTTTCACATGATGAGGTTTATGTATCGTCCCATCATACTCTCCTGTAGCATTATAGAAAAGGTCTAATTGATCTGCAACTGTTTCTTTTGTAAAATCTTTTCCTTTAATTTTATTAATCAGCGTATTCCCCGAATTACTTTTTGCCACACCTGTTCCATCAAGTAAAAATTCCAGGTTTAAAAAAGGCGAAGGAGAAGATTCAAATTTAAAATCAGTTTTATTTTTACCGATCGCCTCCTCTTTATTATAATTTGTTTTGTAATCTATTGAATAGCCACTAGGATTTATAAGAAGTTCGAAAGGCTTACTTTTTTTACCTTCTAAAAATTCAGAATTTTCATATGGTGTAATGACCACTTTTTCTTTTTTACCTATCATTATCTTTCTTTTTTACGTTTATCAATATTTACTAACTGCTCTACACTTTCACTCACTGCCCGCATGATTTTTGATACGTCTACCGGCGCTTCAGTTGTCGTTGCGGCTGCTTTCTCGTCCACATTTATTTTAATGTGAAGCTCTTTTATTTCTATTGGCATTTCGTTTATTTTTAATTAATTATTAATACGTAAAAAACTTAAAACCAATTATTTAACGTATTTATTTAAAAAAATCTAAGCACATAAAGCGTGTGTTCAGTCCTGTTATAGACCAATCCTTTATTTTTTTATCTTAAAATTTTTGCTGAATGTTATCCGAAAACTAACACACGGTAAGTGCTTAGATTTGATTTAGAAATTACAAGCCTAAACTTGCTAACGATGAGGGTATTTTGAAATATCTGTATTTCAGCTCTATTGTTTCAATGGCAAGTCTGCTTTCTTCTGCGTTGAATTCTGAAACGTTCCATTTTACCGGATAGGCTCCAACTACATTCCAGACCATTAACGGTGCTGTAGACTGAAGTCCTCCTGAAAGTGTAATGACAAGATCTCTGGGTTCAAACTCGAAGTTTTCCATTGCATTTCTGCACCAGCTTATTAATCCTGAACTTACGATCAGTCCACGCTTAAGAACTAAATTTTCATATTTCGGTCTCAGAGGAAGCTGATGAAGAAATCTGTTTTCGCCTCCTTCGGCATATTCTTCGACCTGAATTTCTGTAGATAAACCAGATATAGACTGAAATCTGGAGTCAATACCCTCTGTTGTCGAAATCCCGTTAACAATAAAAGAGAAACTGGTTGGAGGATATAAAAGAGCCATGATTAGTTATGTTCAATAGTTAAACCTTCGTGCGCAATTTCCAGTGTTTCAATTGCCACTTCATTACCTTCAGCTTTCAGATCGGTTGACTGTAATTTCAGAGGGAAGGCATTTTTCACTTTCCATGTTACGGCAGGTGCACCGTTTTCGTCTAAAAGAGAAATCGTGATGGATCTTCTTTCTACCGTGTTCATCTGAACCGTCTGCAGCCATTCAAAATAATCGTTATCGCCTTTGAAAGTGCCTCTTTTTAAAGTGATGTTTCCGAATTTTGCCATTCCCGGCATTTTGATCTTGCTGAAATCCGGGCTTGCTCCCTGTCTGTATTCAATGATATCGCGTTCGATGCTTAATCCCGAAACTTCCTGAAAACCGATGTTCGTTCCGCCCCAGTCTACTTCAAAGGAAAACTTTACTAATGGATATGTATTCATAATTGTCTTGATTTAATTTTGTTATTTGTTTGTTTAATTTTTAAGCTTCCTGCAGTTTGTGTGAGAAACGAAGAACAATAAATTCTGCCGGACGAACTGCCGCCATACCGATCTCCACGATCATTCTGCCTTCAAGGATATCCTGTGCAGACATGGTTTTGTTTAAGCCAACGCTTACATAATAAGCTTCTTCCGGCTTGCTTCCTGCCAATGCTCCGTCCTGCCACTGCTGGTTCAGGAAGTTTTCGATCATGGTCTGTACGCGAACCCATGTATTGGCTGTATTCGGTTCAAATACGAATCGTTCCGTTGCTTTTTTCACGGATTCTTCCACCATGTTGAAGAATCTGCGTACTGAAATGTATCTCCATTCGTTGCTGTTGCCGTCAAGCGTTCTTGCGCCCCAAACCAATGTGCCTTTTCCTGTAAAAGATCTGATAACGTTGATGGATTTTCCTGAAGCTGGATCTACGTTAAGTTCATCCTGACGTTTATTGGAAATTTTAATAACGGGAGAATCAACATAATTAAGTCCTGTATTAGCAGGAGCTTTGAATACTCCGGATGTACTGTCTACTTTAGCGTAAACACCTGCCATTGTTGAAGATGGAGCTAAGACTACTTTTTTGGATTCAATTGCCGCTTTAGCCTGATTGTACAGTTCAGAATTTTTTAATTTTAATTCTGCTAAAGTTGTTGCGCCGGAAGCACCCATCACAGAAACCTTATCTTCTTTAAAAGCGTACGTTAAAATTGTTTTAAGGTTCGGATAATAAGCTGCTCCGTATTTTAGTCCTGTAGAAGTTACTTTATTTCTGAAAGTGGCATCATCTCCTAAAACATCCATAATAACAAACCTGTCTTTCATAGATTCTGCCTGATCTAAGGCACTGTCATACAGAGAATAAACAGTTTTAATAGTTTGTTCATCATTCGCATTTGTAACAGACGTTACATTGGCATCAGCAGCAAGGCTAATATCAGATGCTGTTTCCGCATCAGAATTAGCATCAATTAATGCCTGAGCAGCAGCCGCAGCTGCTAATTGAGCTTTTACAACAGCCGCAGCAAGATCCACATCATTAGGTGCAGCGGCAGCAGCTTGTTGAGCCTGAGTAAGCGCTGTGTCAGCTGCAGTTTTTGCCGCTGTAGCTGCATTAATAGCAAGTAAAGCAGCATCAGCAGCTTCTTCGGCAGCATCAGCAAAGGCTTGAGCAGTTATTACTTCATCATCCGTTGCTACCAAACCTTGAAGATCAGGAAAAACAATAAGTGTAGGCTCGTCTTCTTTTTTCAGTAAATTAAGAGCCGCTTCTAATTTAGCAGGACTTACTTTATTTTCTTTTATTACGCCGTTTTCTTTGTATTCAAATTTGTCTACCGAAACAATATAGCATGGTCCGCCTCCATTTGCAAAATACATTTGCATCGCGTAATACATTTTGAAATCGCTTACCTTTGGCTGAACTGTTGTTGCAGCACCATCTTTGAAAACTACAGCAAAAGTTTCGGCATATGCTTTTCCAAAAAGCTCTTCAAATTCCAGCATGGACGAGATTCTGGTGGGTTTGTTTTGTGTCCCTCCTTCTGTATATCCGATAAAAGCGGGAATAGCTGTTTCAACTTGCGCTACGGAAGGCGGAAATTTTGCCTCTTCCTCCACATAGACTCCAGGGGTTTTGTAATTCATTTGTTAAAAATTTTAAGTTAATATTAATTATCACTCGAAGCAGAACTTCAATATTGAGTTGTGATTGATTTTGGTTTTGTTATAGTTTGTGAGAAAAATTTAATACAATAAACTCTGCAGGACGTACTAAGGCTACTTCAATTTTTACATCCATGATGTTTGTTCCTCCGGATTTCACTTCAACTTTGTAAGCTTCTTTGGGAGAATTTCCAGCCAATGCCCCATAGATCCACTGCTGATTAAGAAAATTCTCAATCATTGCTTTTGCTCTTAACCATGTGTGAATGACATGAGGCTGATTGATAAATTTTTCGTTAAGCGCTATGCTTATTGACTGTTTAAGCATGTTATAATAACGGCGTACGTGGATGTATTTCCACTCGTTATCTTTTTCATCTTCCTTTTTGTCTTTTCCATCCAGCGTTCTGGCTCCCCAAACTAAGGTTCCTTTTCCTGTAAAGTTTCTGATAGCGTTGATTGATTTTCCTTCATCATCAATGTTTAAACCGGATTGTTCTTCGTCGGAAATTTTTTCTGTCGGAGCTATTACGTAATTTAGGCTTACATTTGCAGGAGCTTTCCAGACTCCTCTC
Organism: Chryseobacterium sp. HMWF035; assembly: GCF_003094695.1. Taxonomy (NCBI): domain Bacteria; kingdom Pseudomonadati; phylum Bacteroidota; class Flavobacteriia; order Flavobacteriales; family Weeksellaceae; genus Chryseobacterium; species Chryseobacterium sp. HMWF035. The sequence continues at coordinate 23,418 of NZ_QEHP01000106.1, forward strand.
GTATTGTCTATTCTTCCATACACTCCTGCTATTGCAGATGATGGAGGCAAAACTACTTTCAGAGATTTCAGTAATTCTTTTATCTGATTGTATAATGAAGAATTTGCTGTTTTCAGGGACTCTAATGTTACACCATTGGCAATTCCAACGGGCTGATTCTGCGTATCGATGTGAGAAACAGGAGTTATTTTTTCATCAAAATGATAGTTTAAAACCGTTTTCAGATGAGGAAAATAAGCTGCCGCATAACTTGAGGAATTTACTGTATTTCTGAAACTCTCTACTGCAGTAAGATTTCCGATTTTTGTAGTGGAATTTCCGTAGTAGGTATCTAATAGGGCAAACATATTTTTGGATTCTCCTGCAGATTCGGCTTTAGCAATTGTGGTATTATATAATTCATGAAATTCATTTGGAGAATTTAATGATACGGCATCCGGGAAAATAAGAAGAAGTGGCTCTTTTATATTATTGATTAAATTTAACCCTGATTCCAAAAGACTTTTTTCTACCTGTGCTGCATTGTAATCTCCCACAGAAACGATGTAGCAAGCACCGCCTCCATTAGCAAAATACATTTGTAACGAATAATACATTAAAAATTTTGCCTTTGGTTCTAAAACTGTTATTCCTGAATCTGTATCTTTTAATGTAATACTTTCCATTTTTGCGCTCCCGAATTTTTTCTCAAAATCCAGAAGAGAGCTGATCTTTGATGGCTTATAATCAGGTGCGCTAGTATCATTGTCTTCGGAAGGCTTTCGTTCGGTATATCCTATGAATACAGGTACAGCAGTTTCTACCAATGCAATGGAGTTGGGAAGTTTTGGCAGTTCTTCAATAGAAACACCGGGTGTCGTCGGATTTGGTATGTTCATAAATTTTAAATTAAAGGGTTATTTGTTTTCTGATATTATTTAACCGTAATATCCTTGATATCAACATCATTAATAAGCTGAACATCAGAAGCATTTTTAGCTCCAATCTTAACCACACTTACTTTATACATTACGGAAGGAATGATCTTTCCGCCCAATAAACCCCAGATGTAACTTAGCTGCTCAAAGGGAACGGCGTACATTTCTGTTCTGAAAGTAAAATTGCTTTCTCCGATACCGGTTGCAACGTATTCCAATACATTTTTTGCACGAAGAACCTCAATAACTTTTGAAATGTTTATTAAAGCACTGTCATAATCCGTCATATTGGCTGTAACCATTACGAAAAGATTTACATATGCCGAAGGACTTTCCATTTTTGTAACATTGGATGTATTTTTTACATATCTTGAGATGTTTTTCATGGTGGATTCCTCCTGAACATTCAGTAAGGTAATCACCACTTTATTATCAAGTCCCGCAGCTCCGTCTTCATGCTTTGCGATGTCGTTAACAACAACATCTGCTAAACCGGCAGAATGCAACTCATTTTTTAAAACTGTTAATACTTCTTTTATCATAATTTTTGTTCTTTAGTATTATGGTGCAAACATACAATCCGCCCGACTTAAAAAACGAATATTTTGAGGGCTCCATCCTGTCTTTGCAGTAAATGCTTTTTTTGAATTTTCTTTTAACCTAAAAAATAAACCAACATAAAGCAATGACAATCAAATAATTAACACACACTACATTTAACAAAAATTTATCCTGATCTAAGGCTTGTGAAATAAACACTGTTAACTGAAGATGATTTTAAGGAATAAAAAATGATTATTTTAAGTATAATGTTGTGAGATTTCTCTTTTGATTTTTTTATCCGCTCAATATTTTTCAAGTATCAATATCTGAAAAGATATAATTCCGAAATCTGATCAGATTTCATCCTTTTCTGAATTAAAAAATTTATCGTTTTTATTATCAGAACAAAAGTTTATGATCTACTGCAAAGACAGAACAGCGAGGTCTTATTATTCGTCAGACGGTTTTTCTTCCTCTAATTTTGACCCCATAATTTAAACTTTAATCACAATGAATATTAAAACTCTTTTTGGCAAGCGCAATGAAATCATTGGCGGCCATTTTAATGAATTAAGATCAAAACTGGGTATGGCAAATCAGGACGAAGAAGTTGTTTTTTCTGTAAGAGAAGAAATCTGTAACGCCTGTCCTTTGAAAAACGGAAACAACTGCAATACCCAAAAATGGATTCATCCTCAGACTCTGGAAGTTTCAGATGCTCCGAAAGACGGCTTTATAAGAGGTTGCGGATGCAGACTGAGTGCAAAACAGAGATCCAAATACAGCCTTTGTCCTGCAGGTTTCTGGGGTGGAGAATTTGACAAGAAATAGGCATTTTACGGTAATTCCACCATTGTATAACCCAAATTTATTTAATGTGAAGCAAGATCATATCATTCAGAAAGTTTTTATTGAAATTACAGTAAATAACAAAGAAAAAGGACTGAGTATAAAAGATGATATCAACAGTTTTCTGTCGATGGATGTTTTTCCGAAAATAGAAAAATACCTCAGTACTTTTGAACACAGATTAGCAGACCGCACTTTACAGATCCCTAAAATGGAATTGAATCTGGATGTAAAAAGCAGCGTATTAAATTCTGATCTGAAAGATAGAATTGCAAAAGTTTTCGAAGAAGAATTATCTGAAATTACAAATCCTGTATTAAATTCGGATGAGGTTAAGACCAATAATTCTGAAGCGTATCTGGTGACCAACCAGGAAAAGATCCTTCAAAGCTTTATCTATTTTTTGGAAAGAGGAAGTGTGCCATGGTGGAATTCTGATAAAAAAAGTTTTTTTCTCCTTGAGCCAAAGCTATTTAACACCATTATTCAGGCTGATCATTTTCAAAGCAGCTTTATTCCTGTTTTTTCTAAACGTTATGTGCAGGAAAGAATCATTCATCAGCTTTCTGACGGACAAATTGCCCAATTATGCAATGTCATTTTAAAAGATAAAGCATTAAAAATCAATTTACAATCAGAGATTATACAGTTGATCTCAAAGCTGGATCAGACTAACAGAATTATAATATGGAGACTGATTTTAAATATTTTGTCGAGGCATCTGAAATCTCCGAACATTCATATTGAGGATTATTTTTTAGAAGAAATACTGAAATCTGAGGCGTTATCAAAAGATTTATTTTTTGTGAAAAATCATTTTCATAACATAAAAGCAGTATTAAAGATATTTCCGGTAATCAAAGAAGCTGAATTGATTGAAAAAATTGAAGATACATTCATCAAAAACGATCAAAATACAAAAAAGACAACAAAAAAAAATCAGCAAAATTTTACGGAAATCAATGATGTGGTAATACAGAATGACAAGAATTCTGAACAAAAAGCTGAAGAAATTATTTCTGATGAAGGACAATATGTTCAAAATGCCGGGCTGATTCTGATTCATCCGTTTATGAAAACTTTTTTTGAGCATTGTGATCTTCTGGACAAGAAAACTAATCAGCTTTCAGATCCGGAATTGGGTGCGCATCTGCTTCATTATATTGCTACCGGAAAAATAAATGCTCCTGAATATGACATGATATTTGAGAAATTTTTGTGCAATATTCCTCTTCATCAATCGATCAACCGACATATTAAGCTTACGCGTAAACACAAAACTCAAGTTAAAAATCTGATAGAAAGTGTTCAGCATAACTGGAGCGCTATGAAAACATCATCTGCAGAATTACTTCAGAATGAATTTTTTCAACGTCCCGGAAAACTGGTTGTCATCGACCACGACTGCACTCTTACCGTAGAACGAAAGACGCAGGATATCTTACTGGAAAGACTTTCATGGGGAATCGGTCTTGTGAAGCTTCCGTGGAAGGATAAGTTTATGTTTGTGAACTGGTAAAGAGTTTTTAAAATCAAAGTCTGTCAGAACATACAGACTTTGATTTTCCTATTTTTAGAATAAATATAACTTAGGATAAATTTTTGTATTTATTTCCCGATACAAAACTTCGAAAAAATATTCCCCAAAACCTCATCATTTGTGACCTCGCCCGAAATTTCACCGAGATGTTCCAAAGCGTTTCTCAGTTCGTAGGCTAAAAGCTCGGTGGAAATTTGGAAAGTAATTGCTTCTTTTACTTTTTGTACGGCTTCCAAAGATTTCTGTAAAGCTTCAAAATGACGCTGATTGGTAATCACAATATTGTTTTCAGAAGCTTTCAACTGCTCTACATAAGAAGACAATTCATTTTTAAGATCCTGAATATTCTGATTTTCAACCGCTGAAATTTTAATAAAGTCAAATTCCTGAGATATTACATTTCTGAAAACATCTTCTGCTTTTTCATATGTTGCAGGAGAAACCTCATCAATTTTTGTAGCACAGATAATGAGTTTCAGATCATCTCTTTGCAGAGATTTTATCATTTCAATATCTTCGGAAAAATCTTCTGTTGCAGCATCCGCTAAGTAAACCAGAATATTCGCATTTTCTACTTTTTCTTTGGCTTTTTTTACACCAATTGCTTCAATTTCATCCATAGTTTCACGCAATCCTGCTGTATCGATCAGGCGGAAAGCATGACCTTTTATATGAAGAACCTCCTCTATCGTATCCCTCGTTGTTCCCGCGATATTGCTTACAATCGCTCTTTCTTCCTTTAACAAAGCATTTAGCAAAGTCGATTTTCCGGCATTCGGTTTGCCGATGATGGCAACCGCAGTTCCGTTTTTGATGGCATTTCCGTATTGGAAACTTTCAATCAGGGAATTTGATTTTACTTCAATTTTATTTAGTAGTCCAACCAAAGCCGATCGGTCTGCAAATTCTACATCTTCTTCTGCAAAATCAAGCTCTAATTCAATTAATGAAACAAAATTCAGCAAATCGGTTCTCAGGAAAGAAATTTCGTTGGTAATTCCTCCTTTCAACTGATTAATTGCCACTTTCCTCGAAGCTTCATTTTCAGACGCAATAACATCGGCAATCGCTTCAGCCTGAGAAAGATCAATTCTTCCATTAATAAATGCACGAAGCGTAAATTCTCCAGCTTTTGCCATTCTTGCGCCATTTTTAATCAGAGTTTCAAGAATACGTTTCCCTATGTGCGGCGACCCGTGAAAAGCAACTTCCACAGAATTTTCCGTCGTAAAACTTTTCGGAGCCAGAAAAATCGAAAGCATTACCTCATCAATTGCCTCTTCTCCATCCACAAAATATCCGTAATGAATGGTGTGAGACTTCTGTTTTGCCAAATTTTTCGCCGGAAAAGATTTTTGCACAACAGCTAAAGCTTCATCACCCGAAACTCTTATAATTCCTAAAGCACCTACTCCATTGGCAGTTGCCAACGCACAAATGGTATCGTTATTCATGCTGCAAATTTACGGTTTTTAACCGCAAACAAAAATATCCTTTATCTATTGTCATGATTTTCGGGTGCTTTTTTCCAAGTTAAAATACAAAGTAATATTTTCAAAAAGTACCTCATTAAGTTCTAAAACGATATTCAAAATCGTCACTTCTGTTTTTTTGCTAACAGCCTTATTTGTTCAAGCCATATCTTGCGCTGTTTTATATCCGAAGTTTTAATAATTCCGATATAAGTAACTTTTACAGGCTTTACTCCACAAAATTCCAATACAGATTTTCTAAGCTGATTCACGCTCGGTCTGCCAAAGAAAAAACGATAATATAAACCCGGCTGATCTAATGTTGTGATGATGTGAGCCGTTTTTCCTTTCAGCAGTTTGTCCCACCAAACAGAATTTTCTCTGTATTTGAAGGCAAAACCAGGCAGAAAAAGTCTGTCGATAAAACCCTTCGTTATCGCCGGTAAACCTGCCCACCAAACCGGATGAATCCAGACCAGATGATCCGCCCATTGTATTTTTTCCCAGGCTTTCACCAAATCAGGTTCCAGCTCCATTCTTTTCTGATACCCAAACTGTAGATTCGGATTGAAATTTAAATCTGCAATAACGATTTCCTTAACTTCCGCTCCAGACCACAAAGCTCCGTCCTGATAAGCTTTTGCTATCCCAAAATTGAAAGAATCTTTGTTAGGATGACCATTAATAATCAATATCTTTTTCATTCTGTTATTTTTATATGAATGGTTTCATAGGCATTGAGAGATTGGAATAATGAAGAATTCTGATATAAATGATGACTAAAATAGATTTTGTTTTCATAAGAATTTTTCAACAAGTGTTCTACATGCAAAACAGCGGATAGCGCAGTTAATTCAGCCTGTCCTTTCGTACTTTGAAGACTTATTTTCTTAGATCCTTCATGAGTTTTAATAACAATTTCGAAAACCGACTGATCGCCGTTTCCGCTGGAGCCGAAAATCATTTTTCTTTCCTTTAAAGATAAAATATTATACAGTCTTATTTTTTGAAATGCTCCCAATAACCAGGTGATAAATTTTGAATTATAAGTTATCTTAACACTTACGTTCGGTATTTTTTCAATCTGATTTAAAATATATAAATCAGGAACATCAAAATTATAAGTCTGTCTTGTTCCGATTCCGAAAGAAAACCTGAATGGTTCGGCATCCAGAAAATGTTTGATAGAAACCGGTTTATTATTTTGATATTTAAAGAAAGGCTTAGCAACATTTTCAGCCATAAAATGAGCTGAACTTTCTCCCGCAAGATCCTTCACAGAATAGTAAACGAAAAGCTTTGCTTCATCAATGCTATTAATACTATCAGAAAATTCGTTGATTAATCCACTTACAATTCCACCCATCCAGCCGGAGCTGAAGACAATTCTGCTGTTTATTGTGTGTTTTTTAGCAAAATCATAGGCTTTCACAAGATCCGGAGTCGGTTTTGTAATGTCCAGATAATCTATCTTGTTTTCAATGGCAAAACGGAGAACATGATCTTCCTTATCATTCACAGAAAGTATGATCACGTCTATTTTTTTATCAATAATTACTTGAAATGTCTGAGGTTTTGTAACATCAATTATTAAATCATTGTCTGTTTTTCCCTGTTTCCTGCCTCCGATGAAAATAGCAGCCTGCGGATTTCTTGATGCAAAAATTCTTCCGATGGTTTTTCCGACCGTTCCGTTTCCGCCGATAATTAAAATGTTTGACTTCATATATTTTTTTTACAAAACTATAAAGGCAGCACTTCAAGGTGTAGGACAAATGTCTAAAAAGTAATTTCTTTTCTGATTCTGCTTAAATGTCTTTGTGTAATTCCCAAATAAGAAGCCAGATACTGCAACGGAATATTCTGAATATACTCCGGCTGATCGTTTAGTAAAACAGAATATCTCTGTGTCGCGTTATCCCTCTGTAACTGAAAAAAACGTTTTTCCAATTCGAGATACTCCTGTTCGGCGATTGTCTTTAAAAATTTCATCCAATTCGGATGAATCTGAACTAATTCTTCTACTTTATCTTTCTTTAAAATCAACAAATCGGCATCTGAAATCGCCTGCATTGTCTCTACACTTGGTGTACCGGAAATAAATGATGAGTAAGAAGCCATAAGATCATTCGGAAATCTAAAGCAGTAGGTTATATCTTTTCCTTCGTCGGAAATATAATAAGAACGGAAAATGCCGGTTTCTATAAATGCAATCTCTCTGCATTTTTCACCTTCTCTTATAAAAATTTCGTTTTTGTTGAGTTTCCGGACTTCAAAAAGACTTAAAAATTCTTCAATTTCCTGTTCTGAAAATATATTAAAACTGCGAAAGAAATCCTTTACCATTAGAGACTGAATATGATTTTCCGGCAAAAGTAAGCAAAAGATACAGGCTTAAATAAAAAAATCATCTCAAGAACTGAGATGATTACCTGCTTTGAATTTACTATATGAAGATATGAATGATGTCTTTTTGCTGATACAAAGATAGGTTGGGCTTCATTTTATTTTTTCAGGATAAACCCTAAAACCAGATCCGTAAAAATACGGTAATGCAAAAAAAATCGTCCTGCAAATACTTACAGGACGATTTTTTATCTTTCTATTTTATTTTAAAGCGGGCTTACCAATTCCAGGAACCAGTCTTTTACTTCTCCTTCTAAATATGGCGCAATTTTATCTTCACACGTTTTGTGATAAGCATTCAGCCAGTTGATTTCTTCCTCAGAAAGAATTTCTTTTACAATGGTATCTTTAAAGAACGGGCAGAATGTTAAAGTCTCGAATTCGTAGAAAGTACCGTGAATGGTGGTTGCAGATTCTTTTACGGCGATCAGATTTTCATGACGGATTCCGTATTCTCCTTCAAGATAATACCCCGGTTCGTTTGAGCAGACCATTCCGACCAACAGTTCCTGCGGATTCATATCTTTTCTGATGTTTTGCGGACCTTCGTGAACGTTCATGAAACTTCCTACACCATGTCCGGTTCCATGGTTGTAATCTTTCCCTTCCATCCAAAGCGGAAGTCTTGCGATCGCATCCAGCTGAACACCTCTTGTTCCTTTCGGGAATTTCACCATCGATAAACGGATTAATCCCTGTAAAACCAATGTTGAATTTCTTTTGAATTCTTCAGAAACTGCTCCTAAAGCCAAAGTTCTTGTAATGTCGGTTGTTCCTTCCAAATACTGACCTCCGGAATCTACCAGAATACTTGCATCATTCGTAACGTCTTTGCTTCCTTCGCTTTTTGCAGAATAATGCATGATGGCTCCGTTGTCTTTATAACCAACGATGCTTCCAAAGCTTTCGCCTACGAAATTTTCGCCTTCTGCACGGAAACCTCTCAGTTTTTCACCGATAGAATATTCGTTCATGGCTTCTTTTCCCGCGTTGTGAGTCAGCCAGTAAAGGAATTTCACCATTGCAACGCCATCTCTTACCATTACTTTTCTGAATCCTTCAAGTTCCGTTTCGTTTTTCTGGGCTTTCATCAGATTTCCTGGAACCGGAGCTTTGATGAATTCATTTTCAGATTTCAACGCTTCAAAGATCGATTGGTTGCTGTTTGGTGAAACGAGAACTTTTTCGTTTTTAAATTCTTTCAGGCAATTATAGAATTCTTCGTAAGGCATCATTTTTACCCATGCTTCGTCCAATTGTCTTCTGGCTTTCACTTCAAGCTTATCGAGATCTGTAAACAATTTTGCATCATTTTTAGTGATAACGACGTAGCCTAAAAACACGGGATTGCTTTCTACATCGCTTCCTCTTAAATTCAGCGTCCATGCTACATCATCCAAGCTTGAAATGATATGTACCGTTGCCTCAATGTCTTCCATTTTCTGGCGTATTGCCGCGATTTTGTCTACTACGGATTTTCCTGCTCTTTCTACAGGATGCACATATATTGGATTTTTCGAAGGTGTTCCTCTGTCTTTCCAGATTTCTTTCAGTAAAGGAAGGTCTTCAAGGGTAATATTTTTTGCGTTTAATTTCTGCGTTAAAAGCTCCCAGTTGGCGTGAGAAGTTGCCAGAGCATTTACCGCTACTTTTCCGTTCGCAGGAATTTCGGAAATGATCCAGTCGATATAATGAGGCGTTCCCTCCATTCCGTCTTTGAAAAGATCGATTCCTGAACCAGCCAGCTCGATTGGAGCCTGTGTAAAATATCTTCCGTCTGTCCAAAGTCCTGCCTTGTCTTTGGTAACTACCACAAAACCTGCAGAACCCAGAAATCCTGATAGCCATGCTCTCTCCTGCCATTCTTCCGGCAGATATTCGCTCATGTGAGGATCTGCAGAATATACTATAAATGCATCAACATTATTTTTCTGCATTTCTTCACGAAGCGCAGCTACTTTTTCCTTTGAAGTCATTTTATCTTAATTTTTTAAAGAGGGGAAGTTACGAATTTTTTGAGTTTTGAAGATGAAATTATTGTTGTTTTAAACCGTTTCTGCATGATTGAACGTTTTTCTGTTCCGTGTTATTCTTGATTTCCTGAAATGGCAAATATTTGTGGAACGGTAAAAATCCTAGCCCGGATTGCAGCATTTGTCTGAGCTCGTTTATAGTTTTTGGATTTGCGGCGGCTCCGCTAGTCATGGTCGGAAGATTTTTTTTATTATTTTGAATAATGTTTTTTTTAATTTAACTATTTGATTTCCAATTAATTGTATTTCTGTTTTGGTT
>NZ_QEHP01000107.1:0-25044 GCF_003094695.1 Chryseobacterium sp. HMWF035
TATCTATACGCTCTGTATAAAATATTATCAGTATTCCGGTACAGCGATTATTATGAAGAAGATATCAGTTTTTATCAATTATTATTAAATTTTAAAGATGAATTTATTCAGGAAGATGCTTTGTATCTTTCCTATGATGCTGGTTTTCACGATTTAGATTTTATAAAAAATTTTATTGAGGAAAATAGAAATAAAAAATTTGTGAAACGATTTCTTGAATTTGTAGAAAAGATATAGCTAATTTCATAATGTATTTTAGATTGTTTAAATTTCTTACGTTTAATACTTAAGTGAACAAAAAGAGCACATAAGTTAAAAAAATCGAAGACTTTTTCTCTGCAGACTTTTGAAATACTTTACATAATCCAATAATAACCATGGAAGACCAATACATTTACACCGACGAATTTGGTAATGAATCTGTTTTTCTCAGAAGAAAATATTACAAACTTGTCTGTGCAACAATTACAGACTTTTTTGAAGAGCCGTTGCCGGAAAACGGGTTTCACATACATTTTTTAAATCTATTAAATACACTGGAAGATTATCACAACGTGTATATTATAACTACTGAAATGCCTTTCTACTGGGCAATTTGTATTATAGAGAATAACTGGACTATAAAGCATCTTCTAAAAAATAAAACAAACGAAGAATATCGGGAATGGTATATTCGCTATAAAAAAGAGAACGATATTGTCAGCTTTATCATTGAAGGAATTAATGAAGAAACTTACGAATTTACAAACAACGACGGCGATAAAAGCTTATTTTTAAGAAAGAAATACTATGAGTTTATTTGCAGCCTTGTTACAGATTTTTTTAAGAAACCTCTTGAATACAATTCGATGAATGCAGGCTTAATAAGTTCTCTTAATGCTTTATTTGCAGAAGGAAAACAGAAGGATGTCGACAGATTTATTGGGCAGGAAATTTATTGGGCAATGTCTGTTATTGAGGATAAGGAATTCCAAAACCTATTAATTTTTACAAACTCAGAAGAGTATAATGAATTTCTTGCTGACTTTCACAGGGAAAATAAAATAAATTCCTTTGTTATTCAGGAATTTAAATGAAGAAATATGCGGTAAGAATCTATCCTATATTTTGAAAATATATTAAATTATTGAAAATTAATAGATTGTATTTCTTTGTGATTAAAAAATTAATGAGTTTACAGGTATTTTAAAAGCAAATGTTGATAAAAGTAAAACAGAAAAATCTTTGAACTTAAATTTAATACATATTGGTTAATTTCTGAAAATATTTATGATTAAAAAAATTATCGAAGTCGACAATCTCATGCAGCAAATCGCTTCAAAATACAGGCTCGAAACTTTAAATAAAGAAAGAATAGAAAATCTCTGGGAAGAAGAAACTCTGAGAATCATGAAGCAGGCAACATTTATAAAAGACGATGCTTATTTTTATTTTTTAAGTCAATACGGAGGCTGCAATATTTATGGAGACGGTTTTGATGTTGGTATTTGTGGTTTCGACGACTGGCTGAATCCAAGTCTTTTGACCTCTCCGTTACTGAATGATGCAGATATCTATTTATTGGCAGATCATTATCAGGATCATCATGATGAGATAATTTTTTACGGATATCACGCTACACAGGAAAATGAAAATTCAATCTGGGTTTCTACTGAATTGGAGTCAGGATATCAACCGGTTTATAAAAACTTTATAGATTTGTTACAATATATTTTAGCAATTGAGGATGGAGAATAATATAATTTCCGGACTTTTTTATCAGAATGATTTTTTAAATTCCGACGAAGAAATAGCAATTCTTTCACAGATTGAAAAAGAAGAGTGGGACAACAATTTGAAGCGCAGAGTTCAGCATTACGGTTATATTTATGACTACAAAAAGAAAAATATCAGTCAGGGTGTAAGAAAAGGTGAACTTCCGGATTGGCTTCTGGCATTGGAAAAAAAGATTAAAACAACTTTTAATATAGAACAGTCTTTTGATCAGGTCATCATCAACGAATACGAACCGGGACAGGGAATATCAAACCATATAGACTGTGTACCTTGCTTTGAGGATGTCATCATTTCCGTAAGCTTACTTTCTTCCTGCGTGATGCAGTTTTCAAAAGATTCGGAAAAACATGAAATAATACTGAATCCCCGAAGCATTCTTTTACTCAGCGGAGATGCAAGATACCTCTGGAAACACGGGATCAAAGCCATAAAAAACGATCAATGGCAAAATACAGCAATCCCCAGAAAGAGAAGGATATCAATCACTTTCAGAAAGATAAAAAAATTTTAATTAAAGCTTATATTTTAATTTACAGTGCGTTTTTTTCTGTGGTATTTCATTTTCAATAAAAACTTCCTATATTTCGAAGAATTTAAAAATTTTAAAACCATGAAAAAAACACTATTCGTTTGTGCTGTTTTGTTTAACTTATCTCTTGTAAGCGCACAAACCATAGAATCGGGAAGCCGCAGTACAGCAGGATACATCAAAAGCAACGGAACCATTGAAAACAGCAGCCATTCCACAGTAGGGTATATTACAGGAAACGGAACGATTGAAAACAGCAGTCATTCTACAATCGGTTATATTAAAAGTGACGGTACCATACAGAACAAAAGCGGTTCTACAGTAGGCTACGTAAAAAAGGACGGAACCGTGGAAAACAGCAGTCACTCAACCATTGGTTATATTAAAGATAACGGAACGGTAGAAAACGGCAGTCATTCCACCATCGGTTATGCAAGCGGAATTAAAAAAGAATGGGCGGCAGTTGCATTTTTCTTTTTCAAGCTGAATTAATAAGCAAAATTTAGTTATAAACTTTACATCCGTCTAAGCAGATAAAACAAAATACTCCTGACAATCACTGTCCGGAGTATTCTTTTTATTAAGGGCAAAATAAGGGCGAAATAATAATTTTTTACATCAAAATTTGGTTTTATGAATTTTCCATGTCTTTGATATTTTTTTTCCACGTGAGGAAAAGATTCAGCACTTTAATGATTTTAAAGATGAAAATGAAGACAAAGAATGAAATAAGCGTTGTATAAATAGAGTAGTTCGGGAAAAATACATACTGAACAATAAAGGTTACAATATTCAGTGCTACAAAAGTTAAGGTAATTCTTTTGTGAGACAGTCCCAACTGCAAAAGATGATGATGAATGTGCGATTTATCTGCTTTAAATGGCGATTTTCCCCGCGATATTCTGTCCGCATACACTCTCACAGAATCAATAACAGGAATCGTGAATACAAAGAGAATAAAGAAAATTCCGTATGGAAACTCTTCCGAACTTCTGTCGAATTTCGTAATGTAAATTCCCAGACAGATCAACAAATATCCCAAAAATAAAGAACCCGAATTTCCCAGAAAAATTTTGTTCTTCAAAGAAAAATTATACCGTAAAAAAGCAGCAATACTTCCCACGAAAAGCAACCCGATTCTTGCCAGTCCGAAATGTCCTTCAATTAAAGCAATAACGAAAAACAAAGCAAAACCTACCCCTGCAACACTTCCTGCCAAACCGTCAATCCCATCAATCAGATTAAAAGCATTTACTGCCGTTGTAATGATTAGTACCGTAAGAATATACTGAAAATAAACATTCATTTCATGGATTCCGAAAAGTCCGTAAAGAGTGGTAATCCGGATGCCTGAAGTAGCAATAATCACACTCACACAAATCTGGATTCCTAACTTGTAGATCGCTCTGATGTCTGTTTTATCATCCAGCGTTCCCACAAAAAGCATAATGTAGGAAGTAATGATGATAGGAAGAATATCTTTCCAGCTTTTGTCATCAGAAATCCATAAAAGCAAAAAAACAACAAGCCCGATCACAAGACCTCCGATCAGCGGAATAGTAGTCTGGTGCACTTTTCTTGCATTGGGAACATCCACCAGCTTAATTTTCTGGGCAATCATTCTCATGAGCGGAATGACGCACATCGAAAGGATGAATGCAAGAATTCCGTATATAGAAAGTTCTACAAAGTTTTTCATAGCCTCGTTTTTTAGCAGTTTATTTAGAGTTGTTGAATAGTTTGATGTGCTTAAGATGCTCTACATTGTACTTTTCCAGAATTGCCTCATCAATTTCAGAGATTCTGGGCATAACATTGGTTTTCTTGCTGATAGTAAAGGTTTCTTCGATAAGCTGACTGTATTTTTTTGCGATTCTTTTCCAGGTATATCTTCTTTCCGCTATTTTCTTCATTGTTCCGGCGCAGAGTTCCAAATCTTCTTTGCTTACCTCCTCCAGAATATTTCTAAGCTCATTTTCATCCGAAAAATAAAAAGCCTGATTCTCGGTTGTCGTTCTGTTGTAAGAAACGCCGTTGCTGATGATCGGCAGACCTAAAAACATGGCTTCCACAAGCGAAGGATTGGTTCCTCCCGCAGAATGCCCGTGAATATAAAGAGAAGCATTTCCGCGGATCAGATCAATGGTTTCCTGTTCGTAAATAGGATCGAGCAGAAGAATATTTTTAAATCCTGAATACTGCTCTTTCAGATTTGTTCCGTACTCGCTGTTTTTCCAGTTTCCGACTAAAACCAACTTGCGCTCCGGAAGCGTGCTGAATACTTTTAAAATCGTATGGACATGATTTTCAGGTTCAATTCTGCATACTTTTACCGCATATTCTTCATTCAGGAAAGGGTATTTTTCAAGATTTTCGGCAGACGGAACACGGTTTATTTTCGTATGATCCGCTCCGTATTCAATAACGCGGCTTATTGTTTTATAGCGTACAGAAGTATAATCCTGAATAGATTCGTTATCCGAAATATCAATATGAGAAAACTTGACCGCCAGTTTTTCCGCCCACCAAAGATATAATTTTGCAGGAACAGACCATTTGTCTCTTTTCCATTCAATTCCGTCGATGGAAATAATAATTCTTTTATTGGTGAATAATTTTACTAATGGTAAAAGCCACGCTCCGGCAACGCCTAAAATCAGAAGAACATCACTTCGGAATAAAGCATGAAAAATAGACCATGTATCGTAAGGAATACTCTGGATTCCGTTGGCGTCTAAAGGAAGATACTTCAGTTCTGCCCCTTTCCAGCTTTCGATTCTCTCTTCCTTGCTGTATTTTTTTGAAGAACAGTATACCGTAAAATCATACGTATCGGAAAGCTCTTCCACAAGATGAGCCGTTAAGGTTTCGAAGCCTCCGTATTTCGCAGGCAGACCTACCGTTCCTATAATTGCTACTTTTGTCTTCATAATTATTTTATTTTAACATATTATGACTATTTGTGTTCCAAATTGTGTAAAATAATGTAACGTAATGAAAATGTGTTAATTATAATTTATTGAAAGTGTGCCGGATTTCCATAATCTGGAAATTGGATTATAAATTGGAAATTATATCCACAGATTTTCTCTCAAAATACGCCTCGGAAAACAGAAGACTTTTCTCGTAAGAAGCCTCGCTGAAGGATTTATAGACCGATGGATCCTTCAAAATGTAGTTTAATTTTTCAGAAAGTTCATTTGTGTGTTTAGAATCGATTAAAAAACCGTTTTTATTATCTTCAACCAGTTCTGTAACGCCTCCTACAGGCGCGACGATCGCAGGTAAGCCGTAACGCATTCCTTCCAGAATCGTAAGTCCGAATGTTTCCACCCAAAGATCAGGATGAGACAGGTTAAGAATCACGCTGGCTTCCTGATAAAAAGGATGCGTATCCGTTTGGGTAGGATAAATAATAAGCTGTTTTGGAATTTCTCTGCCTTTAAAATACTCCTGAATTTCCTTTTCCGTCGCATTCACCACAAGTTTGAAAATGTAAGAAGGATTTTTTTTGGCTAATTCCAGAAATTCGTCCACTCCTTTGTAAACTTTTAAAGAACAGATCATTAAAACCACAGGATTTTCTTTTTCCATATTTCGGAAATGGTCTGCCTTTTCGGCAAAATCGCTTTCCAGAACATTGTACAGCAATTCCTGATTGTTAATTAAAGATTCCTGTTTCAGAAGATATTCCGAAACAAAAACAATTTTATCGGCAGTCATTTTTGCTGTTCCGAAAAGAAAATTTTTAAATAGTTTCGGCTTTACCGAAGTTTCATGGATATGATAAATAATCTTACAGCCTCTCAGCTTTCCTGCAATTGCTGCTCCGAAAGGCAAAACCGTGTTGATGTAAACCAGATCACTTTTTTTCAGGAAAAAAAGCAATTTAATCATCAGAAAAAACTGACTCAGAAAGAAATTGAGAATTCTTATCAGCGCATTGGATGAAAAGCGATACCAGAACAGATGATTTTTCACCTTGGGAATATCAGACAAAAAGCCCTTTCTTCCGCCTGAAGTAAAAAGATGCACATCCATCCCGTTTTTTGTCCAGGATTTCAGAAGCTGCATCAGAACTTTCGGGCTTCCGCTGTAATCATTCAGAAGATGAACAGAGACAATTCTTTTCATGGCTAAATTTGGTTATAGATTGTATTGAGATGATCGCCTCTTTTTTCCCAGGAAAATCGGTCAAGGTAATGCTTTCTGGCTTCGATGCTCATTTTGTGCTGAAGATCTTTGTCTGAAAATAATTTCATTAAAGCATCGCTCAATTCCGTTACCGTTTGATCATATTCCTGCTGTGGAATAGTAAAACCGCATTTTTCGGTAATAAATTCTCCGGGACCTTCATTTTGAAGACTGACAACCGGAAGTCCGAAAGAAAGTGCTTCCGGAACCACCATTCCTGCTCCTTCATGAGACGGAAAAAGAAAAACCGAAGCTTTTTCATACATTTTCATCAGTTCTCTGCGGTCGATCCATTCAATGATTTCAATATAATTTTCAGCATTATTTTGCTGAATTAAATCTTTGTAAAACTGCTTTTGTTCGCCGGTTCCCACCAAAATTAACTTGCATTTCGCTTTTTCTTCTTCAGAAAGCCGACTGATAAACTGAATGAATGAACGGATCGTGAGATCAAAACCTTTTAACGGAACAAATCTTCCTACGCTGATTACGGCAAAATCTGATTTTACCGCCACTTCATCTTTTTGATAAAAATCTTCCGAAGCAACCGAAGGATAAAGCGAATACTGATCTTTTTTAACTTTAAGCTTCTCCGGAACTCCGCTGTTCATGCACCAGATGTGATTAGAATACTGAACTGTTTTCTTCAGAGAAGGCGAAAGTTTCCAGAAAAAGTTTTTCACCATCCATGTTAAACGGTCTTTAAGGAAATATTTTTGGGAATAATCTTTCAGATATTGTTTAGGAATAAGAGGATGATGTCCTACAGGTCCCCAAACCAAAGGCTTTTTTAATTTCCATAAAAAACTTGGCGTCCAGTCGTTATGAAAATTCACATTGTGGGCAATGTCAAAATCCACCTTCTGTTTTTTTACAAATGAAACAATGCCTCGTTGCCATAGATAATAATATAGAAGCGCACCGCGACCTCCCTTTTTCCAGAAACGCATCCAGTAGGGAAGATCAAAATAAAGGAAATTCATGTTCTGATACAACGGATCTGGATTTTCCTTCATGTATTTTTCAATATGTGTTTTATTGTTTTCTCTCGTTACTACAAAAACTTTACGGAATCTGGCGATATGATACACAAAATTCCATCCCATCGCATCTTCCGATCCTTTATACGGATTGATGGCGTAGCACGTTGCAAGTATCGTCTGATTGGTTTTCATGGGTTCTTGTTTTTAAAAGTTTAGCGGGAACTCCGCCGATAATGCTGTTGTCCGGAAAAGATTTCGTAATTACACTTCCTGCAGCCAGAATACATCCGTCTCCGATTTCCACACCGTCCAGAATGGTGACTTTACTTCCGATCCAGCAGTTTTTCCCGATTTTTATTCCTTTTCTGTTAACGCCCTGAAGCCGGATTGATGTTTCAGGATCTTCATAATTATGATTTTCGGGGTGACAGCTCAGATATTGTCCTACAATGCATTCGTCTCCGATTTCCAGTCCTCCGGAACCGCCGAGATAAGCAAATTCTCCGATCCCGACATTGTTTCCTATTTTTATTTTTTCTCCGATATTGTTAAAAGAGGTGGAAACAATCACTCTGCTGAAAGCGCCTATCGATACATTGTCTCCAAATTCAATTCCCTGTTTTGCAAGGGCAGAAACATACACATCATTTCCCAGACGCAGAAACTTTCCCCATTTTATTTTAGAAACATTAAAGAAACTTACTCTTTTGCCTAGAAGCATTCCTTTGGGATTTCTGAAAGAGAGAAGCATCCTGAAACCTCTGATGATGCTCCAGAGCTGGATCCAGATAAACTGCAGAACCGCTCCGGAGTTCAGATCATCATCTATAGTAAAGTAGGGACTTCTTAGTTTTATGATTTTTACGACAAGCTTTTTCATCTCTCTGTGATTATTGTGTTCATGATCGTTCCTAATGTCACATCAAGATCATTGTTTTCGATTGCTAAGTACTTCACTCTCTGACTCTTTCTCTCCAGTTTAGAGAAAAGGGAACTGTACTCTGAAGTAAGGTCGCAAATCGAGTGATACGAAAGTTCTTTTTTTCTGCTAAGTATTTTTTCAGGCGCGGCGTACAGGAAGAAGTTGAACTCCGGCTTCATCAGGAAATGATATCCTGTCTCCGTTACGGATTTCGGAAGCTGAATGTTGCTTCTTCTTGCATCGGCAATAAAATCGAAATAATACCTGTCGTATAAAACTATTTTTCCCCTCAAAACATATTTTGTGTAAATAACAAACTGTCCTAAAATATAATCTGTATAATAATATCCGAATCTCAATAAGGAAGAAAGGGAGTTTTTGTTGTTTCCCTGCCTTGGCAGAGAATTTACCGCGTCCTCATGTGCTTTTTCCTTTCCTTTTGTCCATACACTCAGGATGGGAAGTAGAGAAGGTCTGTGTCTCAGTATTTTTACAGGTCTTCTGTAACGTTTTTCAATCAGTTCAGAAACTTCCGAGATCACGGTAGATTTTCCGGCTCCGTCCACACCGCTGAATGTGATGATGAATCCTTTTTCTGCAAACGAATCTTTTAAATAATGAACAATATTTTTAAAATAACTGAATCCTCTGTTTTCGTTTTTCATTTTCAGGGTTTTAATGGTAAGTTCTCTGTCGGTTATTTTGTTTGATTTTAAATGTTCTGAAACAAATTTCTCATACGTTTCAGGAATTTCTGCATCGTTCAGGCTGTAAAACAGATCAATAAATCGGGAAGTGTCTTTTTCTGAAACTTTATAAACACCAAATCTGTTTTTTCTTCTGTTTTCAATGATTTTTGAAACCTCCATGATTTGTATATGCTTCCATTTTACCTGATGAATAAGATCCAGATTAAGAATTTCGTTTTGAAGCGTAACGATTCTTACCGTCTGCATAAAAGATTTTTTCACCGTTGAAACTTTCTGTACGAGACTGTGTCCGGATAAATAACTGACTAATTTCTGGGCGTTATCAGAAGAAATAATCAGATCAATATCAGAATTCAGCTTCAGCTTTTCCGGTTCTTCGTTGTGAAATTTCAAAGCCGCATAATCGGTATGGTAAAGCGCATCGAAAGTATCTAAAATGACCAGTTCTCTTTCGGTAGAATGGTTTTTAAGAATGATATTTAAAGCTTCATTCCATGTTTTTAACAGCCAGTGAATCTGAAGATGCCATTCTTCCTGTGCCGCATAAATGGTAAGGTAAGACAATGTGTTCGTCAGAAGATAGTATTTTAGATACTTCTGAAGGTCTTCTTCGCTGAACTGGAAGGTTATTTTATTCTTTTCTTCAATCTCTGCATAAATTTCTTTCCAGCTTTTTTTCTGGATTAAAATTCCGTTCTGAATGATAAAATGAAAAAAATCGAACGCTTTTGGTTTTTCTGTGGAAGACAGTTCCCAGTCGTAAACAGCAAGCTTTTCATTTTTTACATAACAGTTCCATGAAGTAAAATCTCCGTGCGAAAAGGTAACGTCAATATTTTCGTCTTCGTTGGTGTGTTTCAGGATTGCTTTTATCTTTCGAATGATATTTTTCGGAATTCTCTCGTCTTCAATGTTTAAAAACAGTTCTTTTACACTTTGAAAATGCTTCCATTCCGATATTTTTACGCTTCTTTCATGGTGTAAGGAAATCATTTTCAAAGCTTCCGCATGAATTTTCGTAAAAGAATTTTCACGCATTCCGCCTTTTGAAATATCAGATAATTTAAGAATGTTTTCGTTAATCATGGAAGCTTCCGGAACCTGCAATACATTGCCAGAAATAATTTTTCTCAGATTTCTGTTTTCTGTAGCAATCAGATTTTTTGCAGAATCTGTTTCCGCGATCTTGTAAAAATATCCTCCGCTGAACAGAAGTGCCTTATTGTTGGGACCAACAGTTCCTGTAAAAATAGCCCAGTCGTTTTCGATATTAAAAACCGGCTCACTGTTTTTTACATAATAAAGAACCTCTTTCTTAAAAACAATTTTCTGTAAACGCAGCGCAAAAACCGTTTTTACCAATACCTCGAAAAGTTTTGCTTTCGGTGTGGCTGCATTGTAAAATTTTAGAAATAAAGGCTTTGAGGAATCTGAGTTCCAAAACCACCTTACTGTTCCGTCAGGATTTTTGATGTATGAAAAAGAGATTTTCTTGCTGTTCTCTTCCTGTTTTGTAAACAATCTGTACCCTGTATTTCTAAATAATGCTTTCATGATGATTATTGATATACCAAAATAGTATAAAAATATCTGCCAAAAAATTAAAATACTGATAATTAATTAGTTATTAATTTTTTAATTAAATTTAAATTCCAAAATATGGAAAAAATATCGTTCTGTGGAAATTTAGTCCGGCAGTAATTCCGGTCTTTTTTTCTTCAGGATGATTTTCTGTAATCTTGTAAGATGACTGTTGTTGCGGAATGCAATGGAAAATATAATGATCTGATAGAACATGATCCCATAATTACTTTCCCCAAAAATTCCAAATTCTGTAAAGGAATTGATCACGATCGGAATAAGAATCCCGATGAGCATCAGTTTCAGTTCCTTCTGTTCAGACAATATGGATTTTACGGTAAAAAACACCTGAAAAAGCACAATGGTAAACCCGATAAATCCAAGGTTCATGAGAACCTGCATAAAAGTATTGTGCGTCATTTTTCCCGGATAGGTATGTGCACTCTGGAAAAACTCTTTGTAATCGATCCTCATAAAGCCAAAACCCAAAAGCGGCTCTCTGGGTAAACCTTCCGTAATTAAAGCCTGCCAAAACGGAAGTCTTCCGGTAAGACTCATAATCTCTTCCAGCCTTTCCTGATCGCCGCCTTTCAGAATAACGCTGTACACTGCGAAAGGTGCAACCATGGCAACAAGTGCAATAATGGCAAATTTCAGGGTTTTCTTTTTGGTCTGGTTGATATGGAAGAACACAATCAGCAAAAATCCGATAAGAGAAGATCTCGATCCGGTCATAAATAAAGCATATAAAATGACAAGGATTTTTATAATGGTCCAGACTTTCTTTTTAAAGCGGTAAAGATCAAAAATTAGACAGGCAGAACCCACTCCGGCAAGCATTCCAAGCTCGTTGGGATTCATCATTGTTCCGCCCAGTCTGGCTTCTTCGCCACCATCTGTAAGCCGGAAAAATACATCGGGATTAATCCACATTCCGATGACAAAAACCAGTTGCAGAACGAAAACGGTGTTTCCCAGAAGATGGTAGAGTCTGATGTTGTGACCTTCGAAATAAACGTCTAAAATTTTCAGACTTTTTACGAAAAAATAAGCAAAAACAAAGCTCTGAAAAGTCATGAACCATTGTAAAGCGCTGAATCCCGGATTGGTACTCCACGAAAATGAAATAAAGCCCAAAATTAAGTAGCAGATGTATAAAATGGGCGAAAATATATTTTTGTATTCTAAAGAATTAATGCTTCCGTAATTAATAATCTTCCGGTAAACCAGAATAGAAGAGATCATCACGCCCATTCTTCCGACTACTTTGATGGCTCGTGTAATGTTTACATTTTCGCTCCACGTAAAAAAACACGCCACCATAAGCAGCAGAATAATAAACAGCTGGTTGTTGAGCTTTTTAAGAAATTGCTGATGATGAAGAGGTAACGTTTCCATTTCAGCAGTTGTAGAGTTTGGTATTCATTTCATCAAGAATCTTGTTCCAGTCAAACGCTTCTTCTACCATTTTTACCGCATTTCCACAGATCTTTTCATAGTTCTGCCGGTCTTTCCATATTTTGGAAATTTCGAAAAATGCTTTGGTAAGGAGTGCTGTCTGAGGCGACGGAATATTGATTCCCGCATTGTATTGTTCAACAAGATAGCCAATGTTGGTATTTTTGGTAACAATACAGGGTTTCCCGAAATTTGCGGCTTCGATTACGGAAACCGGCAATCCTTCGTTTCTTGAGGGGTGCACAAAAACGTCCATCTTTTTCAGGAGATCGTTTTTTTCTTTGCCAAATTTACTTCCGAAAAGGATTGTTTTATTCTCAATTCCCAATGATTTTATCTTTTGGTGAAGCTCAGCTTTCTCGTCGCTGTCGCCTACAATCCACAATTCAGAATAAGGATCCGCTTTAGAAAATTCAGCAAAACTTTCGACAAGCAGATCCAGACCTTTTGTGTAAATATCCAGCCGTCCGACAAATCCGAAGATCAGCGTTTCCTTTTGGGAACTGAAAGAAAAGTCATCTTTTACTCTTTCAAAACCGTATGGAATCAAAGTGCCTTTTCGGGTCGGATAAATCGACTGTAAACCCTCCATTTCGCTTTCGCCGATGCAGTGAATTTTTGATGCGTTTTTAATAACGGTTTTTTCAAATAATTCAAAATATACTTTTTTGGCAAGTATACTTTTCTGCATTGCGACTGCGTTGTACGCACCGTGTGGCGTAATGATATATGTAAAATTGTGTTTTCTTAAAAATCGGCTTACTGTGGCAAAAACAGGAATCCATCCGCCGTGAAGATGAAAAACCGTAGATCCGCTGCTGTTTATAATTTCTTTCTGAAGATCTTCCGGAATGGAAAACGGATTTTTTTTCCGTTTAAAAATCTTCGTTTTAAAGTTTCTTTCGGGGTAATTGATCTCTGTGTTTTCGGAAATTCCCCAAACTTCTACATTTTGCCTGTTTTCAGCCTGTTTGGTCGCGATGTTGTACACGACTTTATTCACGCCGTTCATCTTTTCAGGATTTGCTTTTCCCAATATCAAATGTACTATGCCCATACCGAAATCTGTTTTCTGTTAAGTAAAATTTTCCAGTACACGATCATTAGAATCTGATTGATTACAAGACCTGCAACTGCGCCGTAAAGTGCTCCGTATTTCAGTAAAAAATGAAAACTGAGTAATGAAAACACAAACGAAATGCAATATCCTGTAAAAAAAGCTTTATTCTGCTCCAGAACTCTTATGGAAAGTCGGGTAGGATAGCTGTACAAAATCACAACATATAATACCGAAACCAGTTTAATCACAAAACCATACTGCTTATATTGTTCTCCGCCCAATAACGTAATTAAAGGTTCTGAAAAAATGAAGAAACCGATGATCAGAATTCCTAAAGCCATCATTCCTTTCGACATACTGAAAAGCAGGGATTTTTTTTCTTCTTTTTTGTCCTGATAATGAAGCTGGGCTGTTTTCGGAAGGTAATAATTTTCAACGGTCTGAAGAATGACATTAATAACCCCGAAAAATGACTGAACCAGCCTCAAAGCTCCCAAAGCATTAACTCCTAAGTAAATTCCGGCAACGAGCGTGAAAAAATTACTGGAAAACCACTGAACTATAGAAGCGCTCAAAAGCCACTTTCCTTCTGTAACATGATAATGAAAAAGGGAAGCATTTTTTAAACTGAATTCTGCATTTTTCACACAATACCAAACTCCGGGAAGGGAAGCAATGGCGTTGACGATAGCAATAATCAGAAGACTTTTTCCTAAATCAAGACTGTTTTCAAACCAGATTAAAGGAAAAACAAGAAGGAAGATGCTGTCGATAAAAAGCACCAATTGTATGCGGTCTATCGTAAGCAGAACCTTTCTCAGGAAATCCTGAAAAACGTATGCCGCCGCAAAAGCGATGATCGCCAATAGATTATCTTTAAAAAACGCCATTGCAGAAACGGGCAGGAATTTAGCCATCAACAGTAAGGCAGAGAAAATCATTATTAAAACTATTGAAGCCTGAAAAACAAAGCCCAGCGATTTTTTAGTGAATTCTTTGGCTGCCAGAATCTGGAAAGGCTGTACTACAATGGCGTTGCAGATGCCTACCAAAAGATACGTCACCAAAAGCACAGACGAGAACAGACCAAAATCTGAAATATTCAGTTTTCGGGCAAGCAAAAACGTCAGAAGAAAATTTGTTCCGCTGAAAATCAGCTGGTCTGCGAAAACCAGAGATGTGGGTCTGCGAAATATTTCTGTAAGCTTTTTCACGATCTTTTTCTGTTTATAAAACTTTTAATGGAGGTCATTAAACTCGGGTTATAGCCTTCTTTATTAAGCACAAACCAAAGATTCGTCAGTTTGTATTCATCCTTAAGAAGTTCTACGTTCATAATGGTTTTTTCGGCTGTTTTCCGGCTGTCTAAAACAAACAGATTTTCATCTGCCATTTTCAGGAATAATAGAGGCAGTTTGCCTTGTTTTATCGACTGATTGTTGATGATGCAGAGATCATTTCCTGTCATTTTTTCACGGATCAGATTTTCAATATCCGTGGAAGTTAATCTTAAGTTTTTTTCTTCTGAAAAGTCGATATAATCGATGTTTTCAATATTTTCTAAATTTCCCGCTACATCAATTACCAGTACTTTTCTGGATTGCGCCTGTAAGGCTTTTATGATATTTTTTGAATGAAACCTATGCTGTTTCGATTTATCATATGAAGTGATGCAGATGAGATTTTTATCTTTAATGATTTCTTTAAGCTCCATTTCCAGAACATTTTCGAGGAAATGATGCATTGTTTTTTCACGGTTTTTGATGAAAGGAGTGGTGAATGCAACAGTAATCGAACTGTTTTTTTCGACGGTATAGACATCATTCACTTTCGCTTTGGCAAAATGTACAGCGTAGATCAGAGCAATAGATCCGATCATGCTCATAATGGCTGCAACAATGATGATGATGGAGCGCATCGGCGAAACAGGCTGTTTCGGCAGTTCTCCTCTCGTAATAATTTTATGAAAAGAAATTTTCGCCGCTTTGGCAATTTCTGCGTCTATTCTTTTTTCGTTCAGGAAGTTGTAGTTTTTTTCGTAAAGATTGAACTCACGATTCATAATATTCAGCAGTTTTTCCTTTTCCGGAAGACCGATGAAAGCCTGTTCTGCAATCTGAATATCGCGGTTGATATCGTTATATTTGATCTGCAGGTTTCTCTGTGTGTTTCTTATACTTTCGGTCTGATAATCAGTAAGATCTTTTATTTTAGAATCAATAATCTTTACTTTTTCATGTTCCGGAGTGTAGGTTAAAAGAAGTTCCTTTTTTTCCGCCTGAAGCTGCTTCATATTTTTTACCATTTCGGTTGAAAGAAGGTCGTTGAATGCTTCAAAATTTGGTGCAAGTTCGAGATAGTTGTCTTTACCTTCAGAAATATAATCATTGAGATTTTTTATCGCATCCAGATTCATTTTCAGATTGCTTTTCTGAATTTTAAGCTGGGAAATTTTTCTCAGATCAGTTTCTGTTTCCTGCGGAATATTGATGATGTTTTCTTTGTTTCGGTAATTTTCTATACGGTTTTCTGCACCGGAAAGCTTATTGTTTGCCTGTCCGATTTCATTTTTCAGAAAGTCAACCGTTGTATTTGCGGCGCGGTATTTATTTTCAATATAATCCTGAATGTAGGTTTCTGCAAGTGTGTTTACCAAAAGGCTTGCTTTTTCTGGAACGTTGCTTTTATAATTGATTCTGATGACAGGAACATCTTTGTCTACGGAAACAATATCCAGATTTTTATTTACTTTATCCAAAAGTTTTTCTCTGCTCAGGAATTCAACTTCATACTGATCGACAATTTTGGCATCAGGTTTAGACTGAAGGTAGCTGTCGTTTTTACTGATCAGAATTTTTCCTCCTTTTATGGCTGTAGGAACTCCGAAAGTCCCTTTTACTTCTTTGGCAGAATCGGAGGCTTTTATTGTAAAATTCTGATTTGAAGTTATATTAATGATAAATTTTTTATCGTAATTTTTTTCATCGTTTATAATGCTTTCCACTTTTATCGGAGAATCGCTGAACAATTCTACGGAGCGTACTTTTCCTTTTCTGTAAATTTCGGTAGAAAAGGGGAGTTTTTCCAGTGTTTTTTCAATTAATGACGTCGATTTCAGAACCTCGATTTCTGTGCTTATTTTGTTTGGCGTGGCAAAAACATCGAAATCTTTGAAGAGATTCGCGCTCGGAACGCCTTCCTGTGTGTCTGCAAGCTTCAGTTTTGCGGTGCTTTCGTACATCGGCGTTACATAGTTGAGGTATTTTTTTGCTGCCAAAACCGCAATAATCATGGCAAGAACGACGATAGGAAATCCTCGTAACAGCGGTTTCAGAAATCTTACATTCTCGTTGTTCATGGTCATTAAATTTTATAATAATCCTATCAGAATCGCGGCTGCGGAAGTAACGGTTGCAAAAGGAATAATGGTGGAAATTCTCTTATCAAAATCTTTGCTTTTCTTGGAAGGAACAATGATGTAATCTCCCGGATGAAGAAGGATATTCTGGTTCGGAACATCTTTCATTTTGGTAAGGTCAATATTGGTAACGCGAACGTTTTCGCCTTCCTGTCTCAGAATTTTAATGGATTTTAAATTGGCGTACATTTCAAATCCTCCTGCTTTTGAAACAAGTTCCAGCAGAGTGTTATGATCTTTATCTACCTGAATTACCGCCGGATTTCTCACTTCGCCCATTACGGCAATTTCTTTGTTCAGAACTTTAACGTCCACAATAGGATTTACCAGCCATTTTTTAAGCTTTGTTTTTATTTCTTCCTTCAGTTCGGGAAGAGATTTCCCTACAACGGGAGTTGTTCCCAATTTTGGAATTTCTATATTTCCGTTGATGTCTACCAGAAGCCATTTTCCGTATACTTCATTGGAGTTGTAAATTCCGTATACAGAACCCACACTCAGATCATCCTGTCCCCAAACGGAAAGCGTAATTTTGTCGTCTTTACGGATTCTGTATTCATAGCTCGGATCATAGCTGAAATCCTGCATGTTTCGGGAAGGCTGTTCCTCTTCCAGTACGTTGTAGGTTTTACAGGATACCAGAAGCATCAGGAAACAGAAGGATAAGATGAGTTTTTTTAACATAAAATCTTAAAATAAAACTGAAAAGAATTTTCTAAAACCTTTGCGCTGGTTCTGAGACATTTCTTCCTTGATTTTTACTATTTTTTCTATGGTATCCGTCATTCTTTCGCAGACATTGGCATCTTTTACAATATAATCGAAGGCACCGTATTTCAGAGCGTTTACCGCAGTGTCGATATTTTCCTGTGCAGAAACCATGATAACGTAAATGTTCGGATCGTATCTTTTTATCTTTTTTAAAACCTCGAAACCGTTAAGATCTTCCATATTGTGATCCAGGAAAATAATATCGGGTTTCTGGTAAAGCTCATCCAGACATTCTTCTCCGCTGCTGAATGAGGAAATATCTTCATAATGATTGTTTTTCAGATACTGCTCGTAAACGGTGGCGCAAAATCTGTCGTCATCTACAATAAAAAACTTTAATTTTTTGTGATTTGTTTCCATCTTTTTTATTTGAAAACAATAACGCGATTCCTGTGCCTTTATTTAATTACTTGAAAATCAATGCATTAATTATTTTTTTAATTCCAAAATATGGAAAATATCTTTATTTTGGAAAGGGTTTATCTAATTTCCCGTTCCAGTTGTTTTATTGTCTTGAAGAGTGTTTCCTTTACTTCCAGAAACATAGTGTACAGTTCAGGGAAATCGGTCTGTTGCTCTTTGGATTTTACTTCAAGATCTTTTACGGTTTCTTTGATGGAGTAGATTCCCACGCCTTCAATACTTGGTTTTATTCTGTGAATGAGGCGTGCTATTTCGGCATAATTTTTCTCTTCAAAAGCTTTTTCCACCATCGGAATGGTTTCCTGGGTCTGCGTGATGAATATGGACAGCATTTTTTGAATAAACTCATCATTTCCGCGGCTTAAAGCCTGAATGTTTTTGAGATCATAAAGAATTTTTTCTTCTTCCGGATTATCGGTTTTTGATGTATTTTGCATTTTAATATTTTTATAAATAATTTTCAGCAGTTCGTCCTCGTCAAAAGGTTTGGTGATGTAGCTGTTCATTCCTGCAGCAATGCAGTTGTCTATTTCTGTTTTAAAAGCATTGGCGGTAAGCGCAATGATAGGAGTGGTAAGTCTGAAGTCTTTTCTTAAAATTTTAGTGGCTTCTATCCCGTCCAGTTCAGGCATCTGAATATCCATCAGAATAATATCAAACTGCTCTTTTGAAAGAATATCCACGGCTATTTTTCCGTTGTCTGCTTTTGTCACTTCGCATCCGAAATGCGTCAGAGAATTTTCTGCAACCAGCTGATTGAGTTCGTTGTCTTCCACAAGCAAAACGCGTGTTCCCTCGATGGAAATGTGCTCTTTCACTTCGATGTTTTTGGATTCCGATTTTCCGATGCTTTTAGTCATATCCAGAAAAATGCTGATCTCTGTTCCTACATTTTTTTTACTTTTAATCTTTATTTCTCCTTTCATAAGATAAATCAGTTCCCGTGTAATTGCCATACCAAGACCGGTTCCGCCGTATTTTCTCGAAATAGAGCTGTCTTCCTGATTGAATTTTTTAAAGATCTGCTTTACATACTCTTCGCTCATCCCGATTCCGGTGTCGGTGATTCGGATTTCAAGATTCTGATGGTCGGGAAAATCCTTTCTGACGTTGCATTCCAGGCATATTTCGCCGACATTGGTGAATTTGAGAGAGTTTCCGATGATGTTGTATAAGATCTGTTTTATTTTGAGCGCATCGGCTTTAAATTCAGAAAAAAGATCATCCGAAAATTTGGCTTTCAACAGTATTTTTTTCTGTCTTGCTTTAGGCTGAAGAATACTGATGATGTTACTAATGCATTCTTTCAGTGAGAAAACGGTGTTGTCCAGAGACATCTCACCGGATTCTATTTTGGAAATATCGAGGATGTTATTGATAATGGACAAAAGATGCTGTGCCGCGTTGAAGCTGTTTTCTACAAACTGGCTCTGTGTGGTTGTGAGATCCAGCCTTTTAAGCTCTCTTAGAAAACCTATGATCGCGTTCAGCGGTGTTCTGATCTCATGGCTCATATTGGCTAAAAAGACTTCTTTTGCTTTAGAAGCTTCAATAGCTTTAGATTTTTCCTGCTTGAGATCTTCTTCCAGTTTTTTCTGGTCGGTGATGTCGAGATGAATTCCTATGGAACCTAAAAGATTTCCATGATCGTCATAATTTGGTGCACCGCTGATTGCCCACCATCTCAGTTCGCCTCTTTTATTTTTTATCGGAAGCTGATAAACACTGGATATTCCTTTTTCCCTCAGCTCGATCTGTTCCTGTATAAATTCCAGATTGGCTTCTCCCTGCACGAAAAGCTGTGAAGGATTTTTACCAATAATTTCATCCAGTTCAAAGCCCGAAACGTTGCAGAAGCTTTGGTTGGCATACCGTACAATCTCGTCATTATCCACCTCAATAAGTCCGAGATTCATATTCGCGATAATATTGCGGTATTTTTCTTCCTGACGCTTTATATTGTCCTGCGCTCTTTTTCTTTCTTTAAGCTGTTCGGCGAGGTATAAAGAAAGCTCTTTAAGGTCTTTATTTTTTTTGGTATCAAAAGCAGAATCCAATAGGCTTAAAGATTCATAAAGACTTGAAATGGATTCCTGTTTGAGTTCATTTTCTTTTTTCAGATCATTAAACAGCTCTTTGTATTCTTTTTCGCTCTGTCTGAATGCATGATCGGTTAACTCCTTGTCCCGTTCAAAAGATTTATAGGAATCGTTGACTGCGTTAATGAAATTGTTAAACTGCGGATGATTTTTGAAATCTTCCGTCAGATATTTTTTGATCTGTCTGCTGAGTAAATTGTGCAAGTCGGTTTCCATGGTTATTCCGTTTCATTTACAGTGGTTATGGTAATGGTCTGATTATGAAGCGCGCATTCCCCGAAAGGTTTAACCGGAGAAATTTCACCGTAAGAATAGAAGCCGTTAAGAGCGGTCTTGGTGCCTAAAACGTCTCTTACAATCTCTACTTCTTCGGAAACCCTTTCTCCCAACACCATTTTTCTTCCCACACAGCTTACAATAATTGCCAGCTTTGGATCCGGATTCATCTGAAGGCATCCATGCGCAGCATCATTTGCTGCATCGATGAGACGGTCCAGATTGGCTTTCATAAATCGTACGCGGCTTCCTTCCGGCAGATCTCCCGCAAAAATCATCATATTGCTTTTTTCATTAATGGAGAGAATTGTTCTTACCACCGGAGCAGAATTTTCGTCGAGTTTTAAAGATAACGGAAAGAGCAGGGCAGAACTTGGAAGTTCTTCTGCATATTTACCCAGATAATTTTTATAGAGGTCTAAAGCATTTTTATTGTCTATTTCTACGAGGATGTTGTTTTGGGATTTTGTAACGGTTCTTTCCAGTCCGAAACTTTCCCAGCCTCCGAATGATGCGTGAGAAAGCTCTAATTTTTCACCATAGAAGCCAATGGCAACGATTTTATTGCATACGGGAACCTCATTAAGACCGACAACGGTTTTCTCAAAACGATCTCCGTCACCTGCCAATCCGCCGGAAATTAAAACTCCTTCGGGACGCCCTTCATTAAGTCCTTTTACCAGTTGGCTTCCATTTACTTTACTTCCGTCCGAAAGTACAAATACCCACCTGAGATTTTCGTGACAAAGATTTTTAAAAAGTGCTTTTCCAGCTTCATAGCTGTTCTGAAAATCATTAATATCAATCTGCTGTGTTTTGATGTAAGATGAAGAAAATTCAATGGCGGTAACTGTTACGGTTTCATCAAAAACTTCATTACAGAAAATTTCTCCTGAAGAAGAAGATAAGGCAATTTCTGCATCTGGAAATTTTGCTTTCATTACCTCAAAAAAATCAGGGTTTTCAAGGGTATTCCGGCAACCGTATCCCAAAACAAGCTGAGCTTTCTGATAGTCCAGATTTTCATCATTTATTTCAGATTTCCAGATTCCGTCGGCAAAAAGTAGTTTAGCGACTTTCATGTATTATTTAGTTTTTTTAAGGTCTACGCTGTTAATAAGATTATAAACGGTTGATTTTCCGATGTCTAATATTTTAGCTGTTTTAATGACGTCATTGTTATTTTCTCTCAGAAAGTGAAGAATAATGTCCGTTGTATACTGTTTCAATGTTTTTTGCTCGGAAAGAAAAACTTCGGATTCTTTTTCAAGGCTGTAAAAGCTGATGTCATCCGCAGTTATTTCATTGCTTTCCGCCATTACGCAGGCAAGATCGATAACGGATTTAAGCTCTCGGATATTTCCCGGAAAGCTGTATTTCATGAGTTTTTTTCTTGCATCGGAAGCTAAAATCAAAGGTTTGCTTTTGTTTTCTTTGGCAAAAAGATCAATAAAATGTTTGGCAAGAATTAAAGTGTCCTGATCCCTTTCTCTGAGCGGAGGTAATTCTATCGGAAGACCGATAACCCTGTAGTAAAGATCTTCTCTGAAGTTTCCTTTCTTTACTTCATTTGCGAGATTTTTGTGGGTGGCAATAATGAGTCTTACGTCCAGTTTTATTTTCTGGGTTCCGCCGACTCTTGTAATTTCTCTTTCCTGCAACGCCCGAAGAAGCTTGCTTTGAAGGTTGAGATCGAGTTCTGCGATCTCATCCAGAAAGATAGTTCCTCCGTTTGCCTGTTCAAATTTTCCTACCGATTTATCTGTTGCTCCTGTAAATGCTCCTTTTTCATGACCGAAAAATTCACTTTCCACCAGATCTTTAGGGATTGCTGCCATGTTTACGGCAACAAAAGGCTTGTTTTTTCTGGAAGAATGATAATGTATTGCTCTTGCAACCACTTCTTTCCCGGTTCCTGTTTCTCCGGTTACAGAGACGTTGATATTGGATTTCAGAGCTTTATTGATTTTTGAGAATATGCTTTTGATGGATTCACTCTGTCCGATAATTGTTTTCTCAAAGCTGTATTTTTTTTCGAGTTCATCTTTCAGTTCTTCAACTTCCTGTTTTAGCGAGATATTTTCTCTCAGGCGGATAATGGAACTCCACAGAAGTTCTTTGGTGTGTTCGTTTTTTACGATGTAATCTTTTGCGCCCTGCTTCAGGAAATCAATGGCTACGGAAATGTTTTCCTGACCGCTGATTACAATGATCGGCAGATCCGGATAAAGCGTTTTGATCTGTTTGAAAAGATCATCTCCCTGAATATCCGGTAAACCAAAGTCTATACAGATGATGTCAGGATTCCTGTAAAGCTCGGAAAGGCATTCTTTGCCGGAACTGTAAAGAAAAACTTCATAATCAGGATTAAGCTGAAGATGATATTTAAGCATTTCTCCGAAGAAGGGATCGTCATCCACAAGGAAAATTCTGACCATCATGATATTTGTTAAAAATTCTGATTAAAAGTAGAATTTTTTCTTTACATAATGAAATATTTTAATTAATATCTCAACGTTAATCCTTTGTGGGTGGGTTTTTCTGATTGTTTTGTGTTGATTTTTTTGGAGTTATACAGATTTTACAGATCAATAAATTCATCTTATTAAAACTGTGTAAATTTGAAATTCCTGATGAATAGTAGGATTGGAGGGTATTTAAATAATATATTTCTGTTTCATTTAAGTACGATAACAACATGAAATTTTTAATAAATGGATCATGATTTTAAAATCCACAAATTACTTTACAGAAGTCTTTGGCTGATTATGATGTGATTTCTTAAAAAATGTTATAATTCTTTAAGCTGTAATTTTTTTATTTAGTTTTGTTTAATATAAAGTTTAAACTCAAATGGATATGATAAAAAAATACAGATTACTGGAGCGTTTTTAATGTTGTTTTGTTCGCAGAAAGTTTTTTCTCAGCATAATTCCGGCGATGATACTCTGAAATTTAAGAGTGAAAATATTAAGAGAAATACTCAGGAAAAAGTAACAGTTTATATAGGAAATGTCTCTGTAGTATCACCTTATATAAATTTTGATGCTGCTGAAAAAGTAATAGTAGATGAAAATAAAAATGAATTAAAAATTTATAAGCCTAAAAAATTTAAGATTATCCATCTTGAATCTCTGTCTAAAAAAGGAGTAAGGTCTGAGGATGAGCCTATTATTTATTACACCGATACTAAGGCACTTATTATATAATATAAAAATAAAACCTGCTGTAAAAGCAGGTTTCTTTATTTTAAAACTGAAAATTTAATGTCCGGCTTTTGTGCCTTCCTCCTGCTTTACATGACTCAGGTACTTCGTACAATAAGCTCCGAAGATCAGGATTACAATATAACAGAATACAGGAATGATGAAAGAGTGCTGTACCCCGAAAATATCGGCTAAATATCCCTGAAAAACAGGAACAATAGCGCCTCCCAGAATTGCCATAACCACCAGAGAAGAACCCTGACTTGTGTATTTTCCCAATCCTGAAATAGCGAGAGTGTAAATATTTGAGAACATGATTGAGTTAAAGATTCCTATTCCCAGAATGCTGTACATTGCCAGTTCGCCATGATTAAACATTGCAGAAATCAATAACAGAACATTAACTCCCGCAAATATAGATAAGGTTCTCGCCGGAGCCGATTTTCCGATAAAAAACGCGATAAAATTTAAGGCAATAAAAACTAAAAAGAAGCTGATCTGAGAAAAACTAAGATCTACAATGCTGAAAATAACCAAAAATACAGCGATAGCCGCTCCCAACATATATAAAGCTTTTTTTGCCTGACTGATTGACTGATTCAGGGAAATTGCGCCTAAAAATCTTCCGATCATCGCGCCTCCCCAATACAGGGAAAGATAATTTTTGCTTACCACTTCAGAAAGATTCATCACCTGTGGCTGCTCCAGAAAACTAATGATGAAACTTCCCACTGCAACTTCGCCTCCTACGTAACAGAACATGGTAAGAACTCCAAATTTCAGATGGTTGTGCTGCAAAGCTCCGAATCCTTTTACAATTTCTTCCCCCTTTACCTGAAAGTCCGGAAGTTTAACTCTTGAAATAAGCAAAGCTACCAAAAGCAGAATTACTGCAAAAATGAGATAAGGAATTTTCGTTGCCGCTGCACTGAAAGATCCGTCCGGAGCGGAAAACAATTCAAAAATTAAATGTCCGCCTAAAACCGGAGCAATTGTGGTTCCGAAGGCATTGAACGCCTGTGTCATGTTCAGGCGGCTGGATGCAGATTCTTCCGGACCCAAAAGCGAAACGTAAGCATTTGCCGTAATCTGCAAAACGGTAAATCCTAACCCTAAAATAAATAAAGCTCCCAAAAATAATCCGTAGGAAGAAAAACTTGCAGCAGGGTAGAAAAGTACACACCCTAAAGCGGCAAGAAAGATCCCGAAAATGATTCCTTTTTTGTAACCTACTTTGTCAATAGGATCTCCTTTTGTGGTGGAGATGAGGAAATAAATCAGTGAACCGATGAAGTAAGCTCCGAAAAAGCAGAACTGTACGAGCATAGATTCAAAGAAAGTAAGCTTAAAAAGCTGTTTCAGATAAGGGATAAGAATGTCGTTCATACAGGTGATGAATCCCCACATAAAAAACAATAGTGTAATGGTAATCAACGGAACAGTATAGTTTCTGCTGCCCGTTTTAGCATCATTTATCATAAATTCATATATATTAAAGTTTAAAGATAGTTGGTTTATTTAATAAATTATCATTTCGAGACAATAAATTTAAC
Organism: Chryseobacterium sp. HMWF035; assembly: GCF_003094695.1. NCBI lineage: Bacteria > Pseudomonadati > Bacteroidota > Flavobacteriia > Flavobacteriales > Weeksellaceae > Chryseobacterium > Chryseobacterium sp. HMWF035. The sequence continues at coordinate 24,960 of NZ_QEHP01000107.1, forward strand.
CGTTTAAGCAAAGAATTTTTAATATGATAAATATTTATGACCATCAAAGATTTAATAGTATTTATTGTGAATATAATCACTGTAT
>NZ_QEHP01000108.1:0-26361 GCF_003094695.1 Chryseobacterium sp. HMWF035
AAATTAATATATTCTTCATGACTGAAAATTTTAGAATCGATCAAATTTCCCTCTTGAATAGTTAGTATTTCATAAGATTCGTAAATACTTAGTTCAGGAAGCGAAGTTTTACCATCTAATTTATTTTTATATAAAACAATTAGCGTGTTAAGCCAGGTCAATTTATAATCTTGTGAATCTTGGAATAAACCATTTAGCAGTCTTTGTCTTTCTTTATCATCTTTTATATGAATGTCTTTTAAATAAATATTATTTTCCAGAATTTCAAATGTGGCAATGTATCCTCTCCAACAAGCAGAAAAGCTTCCTGCAGATTTTGGTTTTAGACTTTTATCTGCTCTTATTTTATATTCTAAAAGTTCATCATGAATAAGATGTCTTTCATTATTGTAAATTAAAGAATCTTTTATCTGAAGAGTCATAATGTAATTATATTTTACGCAGAATATTCAATTCCTCCGATGTAAACCAAAGAGAAAAAATCTGTTTCTACGGAAGTGGGTTTCGGAATCTGTTTATTCAGGAAAATAATGGAATTGATATCAAAATCAAGATTCAGTTCGTTGAGCCTGTTGATTAAAATCGGGAGCCATTGTTCGGCAAAAGAATAGTCTGCAAATTTTTCGTAAATGGTTCCGTTTCCGTTTTCATAGCCGTATTCTACAAAATCGTGATCCAGCCAGATGGTGTCCTGAGATTCTGCAAATTTTGAAATAAAAACATCATCAGAATCTTCTTCCATATAAAAATTTTCATCTTCTTCCACAAATTCATAAAAATCTTCCTCGCTTTTGAAATTTCCTACCCAAAAGTCTAATGTGTCTGTAGTCATTTGCTTTTCTAATTTTAAACGTAATAAAGATCAAAGGTAAAATAATATTTGGAGATTTTTAAAACAGATATTTAAGTATTTCGTTGGCAATGGCAGAATCTTTTTTGGGAATTTGGGTACAACGTGTCTGAAATTCATCCCGTGAAATTTCTTTTTCGGAGTATAAATAGTGTTCAAACCACACTTTTCCTTTCGATTTCACAAACTTTTTATCGAGAGCCGGAGCAATTATGTAACGGTATTCTGAATGACAGTTCAAACAGTTATTCTCGTAGAAAACAATTCCGGGAGGGGAACTTTTAGTCTTAAAATTTTCCATCTCAATAATTAATGGCTTCTTTCGGGCAGAATTGTTCACCTTTAATGTTTTAAAAATATCCAAAACCTGCTGAATATCTCCATTTTTATTTCTCATGTATAAACCCTGCGCAGAATCTGTTATGGGAATATAAACCGAAGCGAATCCTCCGTAATTATTTCGTGAAGTTTCAAAAACAGCTTCTGTACCGTCAATTGGAATTTGCATGAAAATATGATCTTTCAAAGGTTCTTTGTATATCTTCGGATTATAAGATCCGTATTCTATCCAGATGGTATCTTCATCTTTTGAAAGGTAAGCAATGTAAGAATCGATTCCTTGTAGTTTGGTAAATTTCCAGTCAGACGAATATTCAAAACCTATTTCACCAACATTGAATTTCTCAGTAAAAACAGTTTCTTTTTTAGCACAGAATATAAGCGTTAAAAGTATGAAAATAAATAAAAGGCGAGTAGTCATTTGTTCTTTATCTGAAAGTAAATTTAAGCATTATCTAAAGTGAAAATCATCATCATCAACATCGTTAAAAAATAATACAACAACGTCGAACTGAGAAATAAGATACAAAATATAACATTGAAAGTAAAATAGCCACGAATAATCGGAATGTTTTCCAAAAGACTGTTGATCCCGAAAAGCATTAAGAAATATCCGGGAACAGCAAAGTTAATCATCACCAGAAACAAGCAGTTTTCCAAGCCTTTATATTCAAAGAAATGTGGAGTAACAATAATGATATACAAACTTGCCAAAATGGTAATCATGAAAAGTACCGTTAAATATATTTTCAGCTTCATCTGCTTATTTTCCCTTCTGAAAAATAGAAAATAATGGAAATTTGAAATTCCCAGTAAGGCGGCAAAAAAGATTAAAGTTTCCCACATCTCTATAAAACTCTCTTTTCCAGTTCGCTTTCCCGAATTGTCTTCTCCAATCTCGACAGTCTTGTTTTTTCCTGTTTCGCGCTCATGATCCAGTGCAGCATTACTTTTTTATAAGAAGGAGCCTGATTGCTGAAAAATTCCCATGCTTTTTTATTGGCTTTAAATTGTTTTTCAAACTCAGGATCGAGGGTTGCAGGTTCTTTTTCGTGGGAATAGATCGCAGATTTTTCCTCTTTTCTCAGTTCAAAAGCTTTTCGTCCGGCTTCGGTCATTAATCCGGTTTTTGTAAGCTCTTCCACTTTTCTGATATTGACTGCGCTCCAGATGCTTGTTGGTTTTCTCGGCGTAAAACGGATGCTGTAACTTTCATCGTCAATCGATTTTCTCACCCCGTCGATCCAGCCGAAACACAAAGCCTGATCTACAGATTCCGACCACGTCATGGAAGGTTTTTTCGTTCCGACTTTCCAGAATCCCACCAACAATTCTTTTTCTGTGGTGTGATTTTTTTCGATCCAATTTCGGAAATCTTCTGGTGTTGGGAAAAATGTTGCAGTCATTTCTATTTTGAATTTTAATGTTCTTTCAATCCGTTTTCAGGTTGTTTATCTTCCAAAGCATCTGAAAGTTCTTTGAAAATTATTTTCGAATAATGTTTTCGGGCTTTTACAAACAACCTTATCGTAGAAATATCATCGGAAGTCTGCAATCCGTTGAAATGCAACATGGTTTGGTTTTCGCCAATGCTTCTCATCGCAAAATCTACATTTTTTAAGGTATCCTTATCAATTACAAATTTTTTGATTGTATAAAAATGAATGTCATCCTGTTTAAAAAACGGGTATCTCTTGTAAGTTGATTCCGACATTGGGTAAATGGTATCGAAAAAAATTTGATTTTCTTTTAATCTGTCTACAATTTCTTTCTGGGTCATAGCAACTCTAATTACACATTTCCTACAATTCAAATTGCCGTTGGAGTAGGTGTAAGAAAAACTTGGAGGAGGTGCAGTTGCCATTAGAACAAATCCGGTGGGAAATAAAATGAAAGCAGGATTTATTTTTTGAATTTTAAGAAGATTAAGACGGTTTATTTTTTTAATTAAATAATAAGAAACCGGCAGAAATACAATTACCAAAAGATCAGAATAATCTACAACTCTTGTAATGGGAATCAATGTAAACTTGTTATACATTTCAATTACTTTTCCGGAATATGGAGATTTCCAGAATGCAAACAACAGAGCACTTATCCAGACAGAATGGATTTTTAGTTTTGGAAAAATGTAGGTCAGGATCAACGGCAAAATAATAATTCCCACAATATCAGAAAGTTTTCCTGTGAACCAACTGGAAAAAATGGGCTTGAAAAAATGGTCGTTTAAAAATAAAATAACAACACAGAATATGAAAATATAATTGAGAATTAAATATTTATTTCTTAGTGGTTTCATCTTAATATTTGATTGAAAGCCGAATTTACAGAATTTCTGATAAAGTAAGCATTCGTGTTGGAGTTTAATTAGTTATTGTGGAGGTTTCGGGCGGAGCGAAGCTCCGCCCGAAACCCTTTTAACCTTAAGTTCGAAACCTAAAATTCAAAATCTCAAACCATAAAATTTACCCTCCCTGAAACATATTCAGAAGATTTTGAATAGCATTTTCAGAATGAAGCATTTCTGTACTGTTTAAGGTAATCTCTGTAATTTCCGAAGCCCGTTTCAGCATACTTTTCTCGTAATTTGAAAGAGCCGATTTTGCGTCTTTAAAGTCGTTGTCCGTAAGATTTTCTGCTAATTCAAAAGCATCCTGCATTGCCATATTCACGCCTTCTCCCGCATAAGGAGGCATCCTGTGAGCAGAATCACCCAGTAAAGTCAAATTCGTGGAAGTTTCCCATTTTTGATCAGGAGGGTAGTGGTATTGAGGGCGTGGAATAATAGATATTTCATCGCTCTCAAATAATTCGTGAAAATCTTTACTCCATAAAGAGAATTCTTTTTTGAACCAGTTAAAAACCTGTTCCTTATTATCTAAGTCAATTCCGGAATCTTTCACCCAGTTTTCATCGGTTTTGCAGCCTGTGTAGAACGTTAATGTTCCGTCTCCTTTTGTACTGAAAAGCAAAGACTGATGCAGATCCAAAGCAAAAATTTTTCCGCCATTCACCAGTTTCCATAACTTCGGAGCGTTAATTTCTGCGTTGTAAATATTTCCTTCCACCATGGTTACTCCTGAATAAACAGGCTTAATATCCGTAAGATAAGACCGGATTTTAGAATTCGCTCCATCGGCTCCGATAACAATATCTGCGTAATAAGACTTTCCGTTTTTAAAATGCAGTTTCCACCCCTCACTATCTTTTTCCATCGAAATAAACTGACTGTCCCAAACCACAGTTTCAGGCTTTAAAGAATCCAGTAAGATCTTTCTGAGCGGTGCTCTGTCGATTTCAGGACGGTCTTCTGCATAAGATTCTTCGGAAGCATGTTCATCCAGGAAAACATTCAGATCTTTATCTAAAATTTTTAATTTTCCTGCGCCCGGACGATAGTTGGCTTTAAATTCATCCATCAAACCCGCTCTTTGAAGAGCTTCCAAACCAGATTCCTCATGAAGATCCAATGTTGCGCCCTGAACTCTTACATCTCTATTTTCATCTCTTTCATATACTTTTACTTCGGCGTTCTTTAGTTGTAAAAGTCTTGCCAAGGTTAATCCTCCGGGACCACCGCCAACGATGGCAATTTTTTTGTTGTCTGTTACCATAATTTAAATTTTATGGGACAAAATTACTTCTTGGGCAGAACGGAAAATTGTATAAATCGGTCGTTTTTATTTTGGCTTAATTCTTTTGGCAGAAATCCTGAAAGTTTTTTAATCTCCCTAATAAAATGAGACTGGTCGGAAAAATTTTCTTCAGGAAATAATTTTCCTTCCTTAATTTGCTGAAATGAGGCTCTGAAACGGAGAATTCCACAATATGATTTTAAAGAAATGCCAAATTGCCGGTTAAAGTAACGGTTGATTTGTCTCTCACTCCAGATTACCTTTTCCGAAAGTTCTTTTACCGTTAATGAACCCTTTGACGAATAGATAAGATTAAATAATTTAAGTTTCCTTTCATCTGTTTTTTGCGTGGAAAGCTCTTTTTTTATTTGAATTGAAACCTTCTCACAGAATTTTTTAAAATCATTAAAATCCTCAATATTGAAATTCCAGAAATCGGCAGGAAGAATTTTTGCGCTATTTAATAATTCAGAAATGCTCTGATGCAAAATATATTCCGTTGCCAATAAATTGAAGCTGACCGCAAAAATCTTTGTTTTTTCAGTAATAATCACATGTTCAGGATGCGTTCCGATTCCCAGTAAAACGACATGAAGCGGTTCGGTTGGAGATTGCGAAAAGATCAGATCAATCCTTCCGTCCGGTAAAAGAATGACTTCTTTATGTTCCGAAGGGTTATCCAGCATCCAGAAGCTTTCCACAAAATCGGAAAGTGAAGATTCTGGTTTTTGGGATTGAAAAATCAGATTTACTATTTTATTCATCAATTCCGTAAATTAAGATTTTATCAATTTCAGGAATATTCAAGTTTTCTTTTTTATTAATTCTGATGAGCTGCTCAGCAAAATATTGAAGTTCTTTTTTTGCATTTTCAATTGCTGTTCTCAACGATTCTTTATCTACTTCAATTTGATCCTCCGAAACAGGATAAGCATAACTTTCCTGAGGTATCGAATGTAAAAAATCGAAAATGATCTTATGTTCCTGTATTTCAACTTTAGGAGATGGATGTCCTGTATAAAAATGATGATTCCCTTCGTCGGAAACAAGATCTTCCCATTCAGTAATGTGTTTAAGCCTTCCGCAACATTGTGGAAAATAGGTGTCTACATCATTAATCTTTAAAATGTAACCGCCGTCCATAGAACACACCAAATCATCAATTCCGCGATTTTCTTCAGTCTGCTGTATTTCAATTTCTCTGTAAATGATTTTCAACAGATCTGCATCAGAAATTTCACTTATTCTGTAAAAAGAAGAACTTTTAAAATAAGCTTTGAAACTTTCGGAAAAACCAGTCTTTAGATTTGCGGAAATATTATAATTTTCCCACTCATCAGAAAATTCCAAATAGGAACCGGAAGGCATTTCCAGATCCTCATCGTAATTTGAAACTTCTATAACAGGTATAAGTTCTATTTTCATATTAATAAAATCTGCGGCTTTTGCCTTCTAATGTTTTTTCTAAAATGGAAAGCTGTTCATCAGAAAGATTTTTCAGTATAATTTGACGGCTTCTGTTCATCAGATGATCCGGATAATAAACGAATTTAACACTTTTTGGATCAATTTTATATTCTCTGAGCAAAACAGCTCTTTTAGTATTTTTCCTGTTGGAATTTGAAAAAAATAAATTCGTAATCCGCCCCGGAATAAAACCGAAACTTTTCAGAAATAAAAAAATTGAATTATCGTTGATCAACAGATCAAATGTACCCAATTCCATTCCCCAACTGAGAAAGCCTTTGTCTGTAATTATTGTTCCGCTAATATTTTTAAGTTCAATTGAATTTTCCTGTCTGTAATTTTTAATAATATTTTTCTTCTGAATGAAATAATAGATACCGATAATAATTGCAGAAAAGATTGATGCAATAAAGAAATAATAAATAGGAACTTCAGGCATTTTCAGATATTATTATTATTATTATTATTATTATTATTATTATGATCAAGTTTAAGAAGATCTGATTGTAGTTTTTCAGAAATTATATTTTCATTAATTAAGTACTTTTTCATCATCTTTAAAAAACTTTTTGATTTTTTGAGAAATTCCTTTTCAAAATGCTCTTCACCGGTTTCTTTAAGATTAAAATATGCGCGATGAATGAAACGTCCTGAACCTTCATAATTTTTACTTGTAAATAAAGTTCCTACTAAAGAAAGGTATGAAACAAAATTATACTGAAGGTGATTTCTTTTCAGATAATCTGTTGGAAGATCGGCGAACAAATATGAAAACTGTTTAATAATACCAATTCCGTCAATTTGTTTTTCTCTTTCTATTACAAAATAATCGTCCGTGATTTCTCCCTTAAAATCAGCTTCTAAAACATAGTAACCTACAGGATCCCAATAACCGGCTTCAACATCCGATGAATCGTAAAAAATTATTTTGGTATCAATGGTACTTGTACAAAAATGATGGTGAATATTAAATTGATGTCCTCCAAAAAAAATTTTCATTTCCTCTTTCTTGTAACCTCTAAGAAAATCAGAGTCATTTTCATTTTCTCTATGAAATAATTTTTCAAAACTGTCGAATGCTTTTTCTTTAAGATTGTGCTTTTTACAAATTTCGGCTAACTGTAAAGCAATATTATTTTTCATCTGTTTTATTATTAGCTAAAAATAGTTTTTTTTCTTGTTTTGTGTTGTTGGTAAATGATTCCGGCGGAAGCGAAGCTTCCGCCGGAATCATTTTATATTTAATCATCAATCCTTCCATAAACAAATAGCTTATCAATTTCAGGAATATCAAGATTTTCAGTTTCGCTGATCTTTACAAGTCTCCGAGCGAAATCATACAGTTCTTTCTTCACATTTTCAACAGCAATCTTCAGCAAATCTTTATTTGCTTCAATCTGATTTTCCGAAACCGGAGGAGCATAACCTTCCTGAATTGGAGAATGCAAAAAATCGAAAATAATAGTATTTTCGGATTTTATGATTCTGGGTGACGGATGTCCCATGTAAAAAAACGAGTCTTCATCCAAAAACAGATTATTCCAATATTCAATATTTGATAAGTCGCCGCAACATTGTGGAAAATAGGTGTCTACATCATTAATCTTTAAAATGTAACCTCCAATCAAAGGAGAAATTAAATCTTCAATGGTAAGGTTATCATCATTCTCATCAGTCGTGATTTTATTTTGAATAATTTTCAGAAGATCAGAATCTGGAATTTCACTGATCCTGTACAATGAAGAGCCTTTAGAATACGATTGTAAATTTTCAGAAAAACCCGCATCTAAATTAGTGGCAATACGATAGTGTTCCCATTCTGTAGAGAACTCCCAATAGGGACCAGAAGGAGGCAACGGAATATCATTATCATAGTTAATGATTTCTATAACGGGGATAAGTTTTATTTTCATATTAATAAAATCTGCGGCTTTTGCCTTCTAATATTTTTTCTAAAATGGAAAGCTGTTCCGGATTAAGATTTTTCAAAGTTATTTTTTTCGATCCGAGTATGTGGTCGGGATAATAGACCAACACGGCATTTTTCTCATCAATTTTATGTTCTCTTAAAAGAATAGGATGTTGCGTATTTTTTCTGTTTTTATTTGAAAATAAAAGATTGATAACCTGTAAAGGGATAAAGCTGAAACTTAAAGCGAACAGAAAGATAGAATTTTCATTGATTAAAAGAGTAAAAGTACATAATTCCAATCTGTTCTTATTTCCGCTATCCGTAAATATTGTACCGTTTATATTTTTTATTTCAATAGAATCTGAATTTTTACAGGTTGTAAGAACTTTCTTTTTTTCAATGAAGAAGTAAATGGCTTTTCCAATGGCAAATAAGGAAAGTCCGATTATAAAAACCAGAAAAAAAATGTTATTCATTTTAAAAGAAATTAGAATCACTCAAAACTTTTATTTTCGATTAATAGCGAAATATTGGGAAGGTATTCTGTAAACCAATCAGGTAATTGTGATGAACTGATACATGATGAAATATTTCCGTTTTCAATTCTAGCTAAATGGATGTGTTCGATTCCGGAGGTATCGTAAATCTCAACAGAATCGAAAATTTTAAAGTAAATATCAAGTTTCTCTAAATTACCATAAAAATTTGTAGCCAATGTAAAAGGATCTACATGATGTCCTCCTTCTTTTGTTCTGTAAAGTACCCTCAACTCAGATAAATCGGTGTTGGTAAGTCCAAAAAAAATTAAATGGATTTTATAGCCTGCATTTTTAAACTTTTGCGGGATCGACCATGTTTCGTGATTGGTAAAATGACCCTCATAAGCAAAATCTAAGCTGTTGCCTAAAGATGTTTCTACGAGCTTATCAAAAGTATCTTCAACAATTTCCGCAGCTAATTTTGTACATTCTTTAGAAGATCGGATTCCTTTTTTCCAAAATTCACTTTTCTTCACCATTAATAATTTGTCGCCGTCAAAAATAGAATCACTTAGAGCGGCAGGAACATAATGAGGACCGAGTGATGATTTTCCTGCTCCGTTAGAGCCTGTTATAATATATAATTCAGGCATTAAAAATCAGAAAAATTTAATCTTTTTCGTAAATGATGAGCTTCGGATTTAGTTAATTCCCGAATAACAGAAAAATCTTTTTTATTCTCCTGAATAACAACCAGCTTTATACTGCCATCGGGATATTCAAGATAGCACTCATTTGTATTAACCTCATTTGTATTAATCATGAAAGGATGTCCGCTATGTAATTTTTGATTGCGAAGTTGTCGCACAATATTAGGAGATATCTTTGTTGATTTCATAATCAAATATACAAAAAAATTAACCCATCGGCAACACAAAATAAAAAGTACTTCCCTGATTTAAAGAACTTTTAACGCCGATTTCTCCGTTTTGTTTTTCGATGAAATTTTTGGAAATTGCGAGTCCTAAACCGGTTCCGTTCTGATGCTCTCCCGGAACCTGAAAATAGCGGTCGAAAATCTGTCGCTGGTATTTTTCTTCAATCCCTTTTCCGGTATCGGTAATGCTGAATTTAATTCCGGATGGTTCTTTTTCAACCAAAATCAGGATATTTTCATCCTGAAAAGAATGTTTAATGGCGTTGCTCAGAAAATTATTCATTACCCAGACTGTTTTATCAAAATCAGCCATTACAAAGTCCTTTTCATCCGTCAGAAACTGCGTTTGGATCGAAATATTTTTCTGTTCTGCCAGCTTTTCTACATTTTTTACAGCAGTCTGTACCATTTCTTTTGGAGCGCAGCTTTCGATGTTCAGGCGGATATTTCCGGTTTCCACTTGAGATAAATTCAGCAGTTCTCCCGTAATATCAAGCAGCCTTTGTCCGTCTTCGTTAATGCTTTTTAATAATTCTTTCTGCTGATCATTCAATTCCCCGAATTTTTGATTTTCCAAAAGCTGAACGCCCATTTTTATGGCAGAAATCGGCGTTTTTAATTCGTGCGAAATGGTTGCGATAAAGTTGGTTTTTGCAAAATCCAGTTCTTTAAAAGGAGTTATGTTTCTCAGCAGAATAACCTTTCCGATGTATTTTTTTTCCTTTTCTCCCGTCTTTGTAATATTGATCGGGATTACATCCTGCTCAAAATAATTTTCCTTATTGTCGGTTACAATTTTAATAGGATCTTTCTGCGGATGATTGATGTTTTTCAGAAGTTCCCTTATGAGATCATTGTTTACAGCCACTTCATGAACCGTTTTCCCGATAATTTCATCTTTATTGAGATTCGTGATTTTAAGAGCCTCATCATTAATCATATAAATAAAATGATTTTCGTCCAGACCGATTACAGCATCGTGCATATTATTCACGAGGGTTTCAATCCGTTTTTTATCCATAAGCTGTTCAGATAAAGTGCTGCTTTCATATTCCTGAAGCTTTTCCGCCATGATGTTGAAAGAATTCGCAAGATCGTTAAACTCTTCACTTCCCCGGAAATGAACCCTTTCGTTATAATTTTTATTCGCAATCTGCCGGATGCTGAACGTAAGCTGACTGATGGGTTCCGCAATCGTCTGAGGAAGATTAAAAACAAGCGTGATCGCAATTAAAAAACAGATGGTTCCGAGACAGGCGATCCAGAACGTCGCATTTTCTGCCGTAATGATGGCAATATCGCTTTTTCGCTCAATTCCTTTCATATTCAGAGACATGATTTTTACCAGATCTTCACGAATCAGCTTTTCCTTTTCCGGTGAAGGATCATGGATGTAGCTGTTGAAATGAAGATTAAGATTCTGGGTAGCTTCCTTCTCGCCGAATTCCGTTAAATTTCTTTCCTGAAGAAGATTATTTTTCTTAAAATCTTTAATGGCAACGGCGCTGTCGGTTTTCATTTTATCCAGAGCCAGAAGCATATTCTGGGAAAATTCCAGACTGTTGTAATTGGCGATAAGAATTTTTTCTGTATCAGATTTCAGTTTATTGATGTAAAAAGACCCGATAACCGATAGCAAAACAATCAGCACAAATAAAAGACCTACTCCGAGGGTGAGTTTCGTTTTTAGTTTCATTGCATTCTAAGATAAAATAATAATGTCGATCTGTCTTTCATTCAGTCGGTTCATTAAAGTGTAAATCCAGCTGTAGCCGAAAATTCTCTGCAAAAGATGAGCGTGCGGTTTTCCGATGCATACGGTTGTGATGTTATGCGCAATTACATAGTCCAGAATCCCTTTATGAATACTGCTTTCCTTCTGCCGGATCACTTTGGCTCCCAATTCCTGAGCTAAATTAAAATTATTAATCAGAAATCGCTGCTTGTTCAGGGCAATTTTTTCAGGATTTTCTGAAGGTTTCTGTATGTAAAGAACGGTCCACGGACTGTTGTAATAACTTGCCAGTCTTGCCGTTTTCCGGATGATATTTTTGGCTATTTTCTCGTTGCTGCTTATGCAGGCAAGAAATTTTATGGGTTTAAAATTCTCGGTTTTGATCTCCGTTTCTACCTTTCTTTCAACATGAGTTGCCACTTCTTTTAAAGCCAGTTCCCGAAGCTGCAAAATATGTCCGCTCTGAAAAAAATTGCTTAAAGCCGTTTGGATTTTCTCTTTTTTGTAAATTTTTCCTTCTTTCAGGCGCGTTAGAAGTTCGTCGGCGGTTAAATCGATGTTGACCACCTCATCCGCCAAAGCCAGAATTTTATCAGGAACCCGTTCCGAGACTTCTATTCCGGTGATCTTTTTTACTTCTTCATTCAGGCTTTCAATATGCTGAATATTCATCGCACTAATGACGTTGATTCCATTATCCAGAATTTCCAGAACATCCTGCCATCTTTTTTTATTTTTTGAACCTTCAATGTTCGTGTGAGCCAGTTCGTCCACCAAAACAACTTCGGGATGGGTATTAATAATGGTCTGAAGATCCATTTCCTCGAGATTTTTACCTTTATAAAAAGAAGACCGTCTCGGTATTTCTGGGATTCCGTCTGTTAAAGCGACAGTTTCTTCTCTTCCGTGGGTTTCGATGTAGCCAATTTTTACGTCAATTCCGTTTCGCAAAAGAGCATGCGCTTCCTGAAGCATACGGAAGGTTTTTCCTACACCCGCGCTCATTCCGATGTAGATTTTAAATTTCCCTTTTCTGGATTTCTGGATGAGTTCTAAAAAATCTTTTGCTGAAGACATTTTTTGACTTTTTTTTATAATGGATTTATTACTTACAAAACAGGTTTTAAAAACCTGTTAGGTTTCCCATCTTAGAATTACTAAACTTTTAAAACTAAATCTAAGTTGATGCAGTCTTTTCTCAGAACCAGGCTGCTAAACTGGTGGTGATGAAAAAATTTCCCTGTCTGAAATTGTCGTTTTTCACAAAAATGGCATCTTTGGAAGTAAATCCTCTTGCTTCCGTACGGAAAACCACGTTTTTCAGGATCTGATAATCGACATTCAGAGAATATCCGAAAGTCTGAAATCCATTAGGCGTTTCTGTAGCGATGATAACCCCGTTTTTATCACTGAAATATTCCACACGTCCCGCAAGACTCCATTGATTGTCAAACTGATACTTCATCAATACGTTTGGAGAATACCAAAGGTTGTAGCTTTCACTTCCTTTTTCTTTCTGTTCGGCTCCGACATCAAAACCTAATGTTGTTGAGAAATGATCCGTCAACTGAAAATTTCCGTACAGATCATGGAAGTAACGCATTCTTTTATCATCCTTCGGTTTATCGTTTCCTATAAACGAACTGCTGTTCAGTGTAATCTTATCATTGGGTTTAAAAGTAATCTGATGCCCGAAAGAAAGACTTTTATTTCCTTCAGCTTTTGCAATTCTCTGCCATCCGTTTAAAACAAGACCGCTCAGAAACCATTTTCCGTTATCCGAAGTATAAGAAACTTTAGCTCCGGTTTCGAAATAGGGAGAATTTTCTGCGGCGAGACTTCTGGTAAGATTAACGTTATCTTTCCCGATTGCGCTTTCCCAGCCAATGTGCGAAGGCATAATTCCCGCATCGATCCACAGATTTTTTGTTTTGGAAATTTTAATTCCGATATTCGCTTCATTTACATATTTCAGAGCGTCTTGTTCCGCAGCCAGATTATCCTGTGCATAAGTTCCCGCCATCAGAGCGAGATTGGCGCGCATTCTGTCGTTTTCATAGTTTGCTTTGATGAATCCTAAATTGAGGTTAACTTCATTGTGCCTGTTGTAGCTGTACAAAAAGTTCTGGCGGTTTCCTCCGGAAGGTTCATCGAAATCATAGGTGTAAAAAAGTTCAGCGTAAGCAGAGATTTTCAGCTTGGCATCGGTTTTTGCAGAGTCTGTGTTTTGTGCCTTCGGTAAGAAAAATCCTGCCAATAAGAATGCCGCAATATATTTTTTCATAAAATTTTACTTTATTTAAGCTGATCCAGAGCAATGTTAAGTTTCAATACATTTACTTTTGACGGACCGAAAATAGATGTTTCTGTTTGATTTTTGATAAGTTGTTCCAGTTTTTCTGAACTGATATTTCTGTTTTTTGCCACTCTTTTAACCTGATAAAGCGCACCTTCCGGAGAAATGTCCGGATCAAGTCCGCTTCCGCTTGCCGTTACCAATTCTACAGGTACTTTTGCGTTCTGCATTTCGGGATTCATCATTTTTAAAGTATCAATTCTTTTCTCTACGGTCTGAAGATATTCCTCATTACTTGGTCCTTTATTGCTTCCCGCACTTCCTGCCGCATTGTAATCTACCGCAGAAGGACGACCGTGAAAATACTTCGGAGACGTAAAATTCTGTCCGATATTGGCGTAAAATTTCTGTCCTTTAAAATTAATAATTTCTGCATTTCCCTGAGTCGGTAAAACTTTAGAACCTGCGTAAACAATTCCTAGATATATTCCGACAATTACAAGCATCACCAATGTAAGTCTGGATGCTGATAAAATATGATTTTTCATTTGAATTAAATTTTTGAGTTGAGTAGAAGGAAGATGGAAGAAGGATGACGGAAGTTAAAATATTACGTTCCATTTCCAGCTTCCAGCTTCAAACTTCCAGTCTAATAAAAAAGACTTATAACTAAATCGATGAGCTTTATTCCGAAAAACGGGGCAATAATTCCACCCAGTCCGTAGATCAAGAGATTTCTTCTCAATAATGCGCTGGCTCCGATCGGTTTATAAGCAACTCCTTTCAAAGCTAAAGGAATCAGGATCGGGATGATGATGGCGTTAAAAATAATCGCAGATAAAATCGCAGATTCAGGGCTGTGAAGATTCATAATATTCAGCTTCTGAAGCGCCGGAATAAACGTGATGAACAATGCCGGAATAATCGCAAAATACTTGGCAACATCATTCGCAATACTGAAAGTTGTTAACGTTCCGCGTGTCATCAGTAACTGTTTCCCGATTTCCACAATTTCAATAAGTTTCGTAGGATCATTATCTAAATCCACCATATTTCCTGCTTCTTTGGCTGCCTGTGTTCCGCTGTTCATTGCTACGCCCACATCGGCTTGTGCAAGTGCGGGAGCATCGTTGGTTCCGTCTCCCATCATGGCGACCAGTTTTCCTTCCTGCTGTTCTTTTTTAATGTAGTTCATCTTATCTTCCGGTTTTGCTTCGGCGATAAAATCGTCCACTCCGGCTTTCTCAGCGATAAATTTTGCCGTTAAAGGGTTGTCTCCGGTTACCATTACCGTTTTCACGCCCATCTTTCTTAACCTCTGAAAACGCTCCTGAATTCCGGTCTTGATGATATCCTGAAGCTCGATAACGCCCCAGACTTTTTCATTAACAGAAACCACCAAAGGAGTTCCTCCATTCTCGGAAATTCTGGTAACGGCTTCCTGTGTTTCGGAAGGGAAAATATTTCCCGCTTTTTCTGTCAGTTTTTTAATGGTGTCATATGCTCCCTTTCGGATTCTCGTGTTTTCAAAATCGATTCCTGAAGTTCGGGTTTCAGCCGTAAAATCGATATAAACCGGATTGGGAACAAGTAAATCTTCGGATTTTAACTGGCTTAATTCGATAATCGATTTTCCTTCGGGCGTTTCATCCGCAACGGAACTCAATGCCGAAGCTTTGATGAATTCATCAAGCTGAATTCCATTTGAAGGATGAAATTGGGTTGCCTTACGGTTTCCGATGGTAATGGTTCCTGTTTTATCTAAAAGCAGTACATCAATATCTCCCGCAGTTTCAACGGCTTTACCACTTTTGGTGATGACGTTGGCTCTCAAAGCTCTATCCATTCCCGCGATTCCGATTGCAGAAAGCAGACCGCCAATCGTTGTGGGAATCAAACAAACGAAAAGTGAGATAAATGCCGCAATGGTAATCGGTGTCTGCGCGTAGTCTGCAAAAGGTTTCAGGGTAACGGTTACGATAATAAAGGTAAGCGTAAAACCTGCTAAAAGTATGGTTAATGCGATTTCGTTGGGTGTTTTCTGTCGGGAAGCACCTTCCACAAGAGCAATCATTTTATCTAAGAAAGATTCTCCGGGTTTGGTGGTTACTTTTACTTTTATTCTGTCGGAAAGGACTTTTGTACCTCCTGTTACGGAACTTTTGTCTCCTCCTGCTTCACGGATAACGGGTGCGCTTTCTCCGGTGATGGCAGATTCGTCGATGGTTGCAAGACCTTCGATAATTTCTCCGTCCATCGGGATCTGGTCTCCGGCTTCGCAAAGGAAAATATCGCCCAGTTTCATTTCGGCAGATTTTTTCATCACGGTTTCTACCTGAAATCCCTGTTTGTTGTTTACGACAACTTTTGCGGGAGTTTCCTCACGGGTTTTTCGTAAAGTATCCGCTTGCGCTTTTCCTCTTGCTTCAGCAATGGCTTCGGCAAAATTGGCGAATAAAACCGTAAAAAATAAGATAACGAATACTAAAAAATTATAGCTGAAACTGCCTTGAGACTTGTCTCCGGTAAGGCTGAACAGGCTTACAATAAGCATGACAACCGTTCCGATCTCTACGAGAAACATGACAGGATTTTTAAACATGATTTTCGGATTCAGTTTTACGAAAGACTGTTTGATGGCTTCGTTTACCAAATCTTTTTGAAACAATGTCTGAGATTGATTTTTCATTTTGTTTTGAAAGTGTTATATCATTGGAAACCAAAATCAACCATTAAGGCAAATTAATATTAAAGAATAAAAATGGATAATATTAGTTGGGTATGGATGAAAATTGAGATTAGTTTTCTTTATATAATCTGCTTAATGGTTTGAATTGATTTTTGAATTAAATTTTTCTTTTTTTGAAGCATTAAGATTTATTTAAGAAGCGAAGTTTAATCAAGAAATTTTAAACTTAATAATTTGATAAGATTAATTTTTTTAACGTCTTAAATAAGTCTTAATGGTTCAATTATTTAATTTTTTATTTAGAAAAATACTGAAGCTGTTCTGCAATCGGACCTAACGTAAGGGCAGGGAAGAAGGACAGCGCTGCGATCAGAAGAATAACGGCTAATGTCATAAATCCGAAAGTGGCAGTATCTGTCTTCAGCGTTCCCGAACTTTCCGGGATGTATTTTTTCTGTGCCAATAATCCTGCAATGGCTACCGGACCGATAATCGGGATAAATCTCGATAATAAAAGCACAATTCCTGTGGAAATGTTCCACCATGGTGTGTTGTCTCCCAAACCTTCAAAGCCGGAACCGTTGTTTGCGGATGATGAGGTAAATTCATACAGCATTTCACTAAAGCCATGGAAACCGGGATTATTCAGCGTTTTGGCTCCGAATTCAGGCAGATAAGCTGTTAAAGCTGTTCCTACCAAGATCAGAAAAGGATGGAATAAAGCCACAATCATCGCGATCTTCATTTCTTTAGCTTCAATTTTTTTGCCTAAAAATTCAGGCGTTCTTCCCACCATTAATCCGCTGATGAATACTGCTAGAATAATGAAAATGAAATAGTTGAGAATTCCGACTCCGCATCCGCCGTAGAAACAGTTGATCATCATGGCAAGAAGTTCATTCATTCCCGAAAGCGGCATCGTACTGTCATGCATCGCGTTTACAGATCCTGTTGAAATAACGGTTGTAGCAATGCTCCAGTAGGCTGAAGCAGCACTTCCGAAACGTATTTCTTTACCTTCCATCGCTCCAAGATGAGAATCAGCTCCCATTTGGGTAATCAGAGGGTTCCCGTTGGTTTCGTTAATAACATTTGGAATGGTTAAAGCCAGAAAACCAATTGTCATGACGGCAAAAATCGTCCAGGAAAGTTTTCTTTTCTTCAGATAAAATCCTAAAGCAAAAACCAGTGCAAAAGGAATAATCATCTGAACAATCATTTCCGTCATATTGGTCGTATAATTCGGGTTTTCTAACGGATGCGCTGAGTTGGCTCCGAAAAATCCGCCTCCGTTTGTTCCCAGATGTTTGATGGCAACAAAAGCCGAAACCGGACCTCGTGAAACGTCCATTTTGGCTCCTTCCAGAGTGGTAATATGGTCTTTTCCTTCAAAAGTCATCGGACTTCCGTTGGAAGAAAGAATGAAAGCAACCACAATGCTTAAAGGCAATAAAATACGGATCACAGATTTGGTGAAGAAATCGTAAAAATTCCCCAGTTCTGTTGTCGTTTTATCTCTGAAAGCTTTGAATAGAACTGCCATTGCAGCCATTCCTGTCGCAGCAGAGACAAACTGCAAAAACATTAAATACAACTGACTGAAATAGCTAACTCCCGTTTCTCCGGAATAGTGCTGCAAATTACAGTTGACTAAAAAAGAGATAGCGGTATTGAAGGCTAAATCCGGCGACATATCCGGATTTCCGTCCGGATTCAAAGGGAGCCAGGATTGATTCAGTAAGATAAAAAAGGCAAGAATAAACCATACAAAATTGATGGTTAACATCGCAAACATATTCTGTTTCCAGGTCATTTGACGGTTCGGATTGATGCCTGAGATTTTATAGATCAGATTTTCAGCGGGCTGAAAAATTTTATCTAAAAAGGTTTTTTTGTAGCCGTATACATTAGCAATATATTTTCCGAGAAAAATACCAATCACTAAGGTAATCGTGAACATGGCAATAATGCCTAAAATTTCTGTGTTCATTATTTTTGGTTAAAATTTTTCAGGTTTTATTAATACATAGCAGATGTACACAAAGGCGATAACGGATAGGAAAAATAAGCTCCACATAATTTTTATATTTTATCAAAAAATTCAACGGATTTGTAAGAGATCCAGAATAATAAGGCGCTGAGAAGAATTAAAACTATCAACATCATACGGCAACAATTAAGGTTAATAAAGTAAATACTACGTAAGATACCATCAGCAGACTCAGTTTTGAGCGCTCCCGTTCTCTGAACGTTTTTCTTGAAATTGTCATTTTATAAATATTTTATTCAGACTGACAATGCCAAAAGAAGTTCCATTGTTGTTTAGATTAATTTAATTAATTGAAAATGAGTGTTTTGGTTATATTTCATCATGTGCCAAAAAACAGAAAAACCTATCAAAATGATAGGCTCGTTATTAAAATGATAGGTTTTATTTTTTTAACCAATTAAGTTCTTTCTTAAAAAAAACAGACTAAAACTATGTTCCTTTATATTTTTGAAGGCATTTTTTAGCTTAAAGCGAAGCTTCTCTTATATAATCTTAACTTCTAAACTAAAACTTAATGGTTTAATTCTTAATGTATTTAAAATTAGTTATAATTAAATGATAATCAATTATTTATTGTTTCAAATAAAATGCTCCAGTATCTACAGCGTGGATTTTAATTAACATTTATCTCAAATGATATTCTTCCAGTTTGCGGTATAAGGTAGCAATCCCGATTTCCAGTAATCTCGCTGCTTCTGCCTTGTTTCCTTTGGTGTATTGAAGCACTTTCTGAATATGCTCCTTTTCCAGAGATTTCATGCTGAAAGAATCGTTTTCAGAAGAAACTTTTTCAGAGTAACGAGGAAGACTTTCTGCATCAAGGATATGGTCGTTCATTAGGATTAAGCTCCTTTCTACGGTATTTCGCAGTTCCCGTATGTTTCCTTTCCAGTCGTTTTTTTCCAATGTTTTATAATATTCCGGAGAGATTTCAATATTGGAGATATGAAGTTTTTGAGAAAAAACATTCACAAAATTTTTAGCCAGAGCTTTCAGATCCTCTTTTCTCTCGCGAAGTGACGGAAGCCTGATTTCAAAGATATTCAGCCGGAAATAAAGATCCTCACGGAAGTTTCCCTGCTTTATTTCTTCCTCCAGATCACGGTTTGTTGCTGCAATCAGTCGGAAATCCGATCTTGAAACCTTCGTTTCTCCCATTTTGATAAACTCTTTGGTTTCCAGTACACGAAGCAGTTTTGCCTGAAGCTCAATCGGCATTTCTCCGATTTCATCCAGAAATAAAGTTCCGCCATTGGCTTCTTCTACCAGTCCTTTTTTATCTTTTACTGCTCCTGTAAAAGCTCCGGCTTTATGCCCGAAAAGTTCGCTTTCCAGAATTTCTTTGCTGAAAGCTGAACAATTGATGGCGACAAAATTATTTTTCTTTCTGTCGCTGCCTTCATGAATGGCATTCGCAAAAACTTCCTTTCCGGTTCCGGTTTCGCCTGTCAGAAGAACGGTTGCATCCGTTAATGCTACTTTTTCTGCCAGTTTTTTTGCCTGAATAATGGACGGTGAATTTCCGATAATTGTTTCAAAACCTTTTGAAGAAGAACTCTTCTGAATGATTTTCGACCTGTTATCTTTTGCTTTTTCCAGAGATTTATAAACTAGCGGAATAATTTTATCATTATCATCACCTTTCACCAGATAGTCGTAAGCTCCATTTTTCATTGCCTGAACTGCGTCCGTAATATTTCCGAAAGCCGTCATCAGAATAATTTCCAGATGAGGATATTTTGTTTTGATGGATTTTACTAAATCTACTCCGAAAGCATCGGGAAGCCGAACATCGCTTAGCACGACATCAAATTCATACTGTTCTAGCATCGTCATCGCAGAACGTGCGGTGGAAGCTTCTTTTACGTTAAAATTTTCTTGGGAAAGGATCATTCCTAATAGTTTCAGGAGCTTGATCTCGTCATCGATGATGAGGATGTTTCCTTGCATGGTGTTGTAATTTGGAAAACTGATGCAAACTTAAATATAAAATGCGAATCTTAATCATAGATTTTAATATTTATAAAATGGAAGGATTCTTTTTTGATTGCTTACATTTGTATTCATTCTATTTTTAAGGGTGAAAAATGAAGTTTATGATTGATAAAAAATTCAGGGAAGAAATTCATACAGATAAAAATAACTACGAATATATCACGGTTTCCAATGACGAAAATGGAGTAAGAATTTACACTTTAAAAAATGGTTTAAAGGTTTTTCTTGCCCAAAATTCCGATGCTCCGAGAATCCAGACCTATATTCCTGTGAGAACCGGAAGCAATAACGATCCTTCTGATAATACAGGTTTGGCGCATTATCTGGAACACATGATGTTTAAAGGAACCTCTAAATTAGGAACTCAAAACTGGGAAAAGGAAAGTGAATTATTAGATCAGATTTCAGATTTATACGAACAGCATAAAGCTGAAAATGATCCTGAAAAAAAGAAAGAAATTTACCGCAAAATAGATGAAGTTTCTCAGGAAGCCAGTCAGTATGCCATTGCGAATGAATATGATAAGGCAATTTCTTCTTTAGGTGCAAGCGGAACCAACGCGCATACATGGTTTGATGAAACGGTTTACAAAAATAATGTTCCGAACAATGAGCTTGAAAAATGGCTTAAAATAGAGAAAGAACGTTTTTCTGAACTGGCTCTAAGGCTTTTTCATACCGAACTGGAATCTGTTTATGAAGAATTCAACAGAGCACAGGACAACGATTCGCGTCTGGTGAATTATGAACTGATGGACGCTCTTTTTCCTACGCATCCAAACGGACAGCAAACGACTTTAGGGAAGGCAGAACACCTGAAAAATCCTTCCATGAAGGCGATTCATAAATATTTTGATGAATATTATGTTCCGAACAATTATGCTATGGTTTTGGTGGGAGATCTTGATTTTGAAGAGACGATTCAGCTTGTTGACCAATATTTCGGAACTATTCCTTACAGAGAACTTCCAAAAAAAACGCCCATTATCGAAAAACCGATTACGGAAATTATAAAACGAACGGTAAAAAGTCCCACAACGCCGAGAGTACAATTGGCATGGAGAACGGAAAGTTACGGCACAAAAGAAGCGATGTTGGCGGATGTGGTGGTAAATATTCTGAGCAACAGGGGAGAAGCAGGACTGCTGGATCTGAATATCAATCAGACCCAGAAATTATTGTGGGGACAGGCGTATTCAGTAGGTCTGAAACAGTACGGATATTTTTCCATCGTTGCCGTTCCAAAGGAATCGCAGACTTTGGATGAAGCCAGAGATTTGGTTCTCGAGCAGATCGAACTGGTTAAAAAAGGAGAATTTCCGGACTGGATGCTTCCTGCCATCATCAATGATTTTAAAATTCAGAGGATGAAAGCGCTGGAAACCGCAGACGGATTGGCAACAAACCTTTATGATACGTACATCAAAGGAAGAACCTGGGAACAGGAACTGAATGAAATGGATCAATATGAAAAACTGACGAAAGAAGAGGTTATCGCCTTTGCCAATGAGTTTTTCAGAGATAATTATGTGATCGTTTACAAAGAAAAAGGGGTAAACGAAAAATTGATCCGCGTAGAAAATCCGGGAATTACTCCTGTGAAAATAAACCGTGAAGCCCAGTCTGAGTTTTTACAGCAGATTCTGGAAGAAAAAACAGAAGATATTCAGCCGGAATTTGTGGATTATGAAAAGGAAATTCAGAAGGATATCGTGAAAGGTAAAACCATAAGTTTCGTTAAAAATAAATACAACGATATTGCGCAGGTTCATTTTATTTTCCCTTTCGGAAGCGATCATGACCGCGATATTGCGATTTCGACACAGGTTCTTCAGTATCTGGGAACTGAAAAATTCTCTCCGGAAGATCTGAAAAAAGAATTCTTCAAAATCGGCGTTACCAATGATTTTAAAACCACCAACGATCAGCTTATTATTTCGCTGAACGGTCTGGAAGAAAACATTGAAAAAGGAATAGATCTTCTGCAGCATTGGCTGTATGAAGTAAAACCGGATCAGGAAATTTACAGACAGTTTACAGAAACTATTCTGGAAAACCGTGCTGCGATGAAGAAAGATAAGGGTAGAATTATGACGGCTCTTACCAATTACACCAAAATGGGACCTTTTTCACGGTTCACAGATGTTATTTCGAAAGAAGAGCTTGAAAGCAGCAATGTGGAAGTTTTTACAGACCGTACGAAGAAGCTATTTAAATATCCGTATCAGATATTTTTTTATGGAAGGAATTTTGAAAATTTCACTTCCTACATCGGAAAATATACTGAAAATGAAAGTTTTGTAATTCCGGAGCCTAAAAACTATCCGGAACCGGAAACCGATGGAAATGTATATTTTACAGATTATGACATGGTTCAGATGGAAATGAGCAAAGTAGGAAGAGGTCGCAATGTAAACACGGAAAATTTTGGTAAAATCAATGTTTTTAATGAATATTTCGGACGAGGTTTGTCATCCATTGTTTTTCAGGAGATTCGCGAAAGCAAAAGTTTAGCGTATTCTGCATACGTTTCTTACGCTGCCAATTCAGAGCTGGATCATCCGGATTACATTACCACCTACATCGGAACGCAGCCAGACAAATTGCAGATTGCGGTGGATACAATGACTGAACTAATGACTGAGCTTCCTGAAGTGAAGGTACAGTTTGAAAATGCAAAAAATTCTGCTTTGAAACAGATTGCTTCGCAACGGGTAACAAGAACGAATATTTTCTTCAATACGTTAAGATTAAGAAAACTGAATATTCATCATGATTTCAGGAAAGATATCTATCACCAGATTGAAAGCCTGAAATTTGAACATCTGAAAGATTTTTACGATCATTACATAAAATCCGTTCACTTCAACACCGCCATTATCGGGAAAAAAGAAAACCTGAACAGGGAAGCGGTTGATAAGATGGGAACCTTCAGGGAAGTGAGTTTAAAAGATATTTTCGGACATTAAAAAAGAGGCTTTTTTCAAGCCTCTTTTTAATTTATTTTACAATCTTCATCTCATCAATCAGCCATTTGGAATCTGCAAATTTATCAATAATGAAAAGAATATACTTTGTATCCACCATGATATTTCTGCTGAAACGAGGGTCATAATTAATGTCGCTCATTGTTCCTTCCCATTGTCTGTCGAAATTCAGTCCTACCAGATTTCCGTTGGCATCAAGAGCCGGACTTCCGGAGTTTCCTCCCGTTGTGTGGTTGGTTGCTGTAAATCCTACAGGAACATCGCCGGTTTTATCTTTGTACACTCCGAAATCTTTTTTGCTGTAAAGATCAATCAGCTTTTTCGGAACGTCAAATTCATAATCTCCCGGAACATATTTTTCCATTACTCCCGCCAAATGCGTCTGATAATTGTAAGAAACAGCATCTCTCGGAGAAGAACCTTTCACTTTTCCGTACGTTACACGGAGCGTAGAGTTCGCATCAGGGAAGAATTTTCGGTCTTTATCCGTTGCCATTTGCTGCGCCATGTAAGTCTTCTGTAAAGCATCAATTTTCGTCTGCATCGACGTAAACTGAGGATCAGCTTTGATGATGTAGGTGTCTCTCATGGATAAATAAGTCTGATAAACAGGATCTTTTTTCAATGTTTTGATCAGTTTGTCCTGATTGGAGAATGCCTTGTCGATATCTTTGCTCAGAGAAGCTCCGTTTACTTCAGTTCTTCCTGTGATGATGGAGTTTTTAGAATCTTCTTCAACGGTCTGAAGATTTTGTGCTTCATTTTTATATTTTTCAAATCCTGCAGGTAAAAATTCCGGAGCCGTTTTATTGGCATAAAGAGCCAGTAATTTTGCCGTAACTTTTGCATCAAGTTCTGCATTGTAATCTTTGTAGAAAGAGGTCAGTCTGTTTTTAAAGGAAGTTGTCCCTTTTTCGTCCATTCTTCCGGCTTCTATCGCAGTAATGTAGTTGTAGAAAAGATTGGCAAGCATTAAAGTTTCTGCATTTCTGATGGTTTCAGAATAATATGCGTTGTTTAATGCATAAGGAGCCTGATCGTTGTACAGTTTGTTCAGCTGATCTAAAGTCGTTTTAATGTCTTTGTTTTTAGCGATCAGAGAATTTTCATACTGTACTTTTTTCTCTACCGCGTTAGATTTTTTCAGACCTTCTACTTCGCCGATCCATTTTTTCCAGTAATTGGCTACCGAAGCGTATTTTGAAGCATACTGAATTCTTGTGGCATCATCGGTACGCATTTTTTCGTCCAGTGTTTTCAAAGCAACATCTCTCACTGCAATTCTCGCAGGATCGGTGTCTTTCATGATTTTTTCAACCGCAATCGCAGGAAGATATTCTGTGGTTCTTCCCGGAAATCCGAATACAAACGTGAAATCATTCTCGTTTTTATCTTTAATGGAAACCGGAAGATAATGTTTCGGAACATAAGGAACGTTGTCTTTAGAATATTCCGCTGGTTTGTTATTTTTATCAGCATAAATTCTGAACATGGAGAAATCTCCTGTATGTCTTGGCCAAACCCAGTTGTCTGTATCTGAACCGAATTTTCCGATGCTTTGAGGCGGCGCTCCTACCAAACGGATATCTTTGAATGTTTCGATAGTGAAAGCGTAGAATTTATTCCCATAATACATGGATCTTACAGAAATCGACTGATAAGGTTCTGTTTTCTGAGAATTTTTGTAAATCTCAATATTTTTGGCAATCTGTTTAGAAAGGTCAGGTTCCTGAAGTTTATCCGTACCTTCTAAAATCTGAGAAGTCACTTCTTTGATATCAACAATAAAGTCTACCGTTACTCCCGGGTTCGGAAGTTCTCCCTGAGGATTTTTTGCCCAGAACCCATTCGATAAAAGGTCATTCTGTACCGTAGAGTGAGACTGAATCTGTCCGTATCCACAGTGATGGTTGGTAAGCAATAACCCTTTTGGCGAGATAATTTCCGCGGTACAGCCTCCGTTGAACTGTACTACCGCATCTTTTATGCTTGCTTTTTGCGGATTGAAAATGTCTTTTGCAGAGATTTTCATTCCCAAATCTTTCATTTCCTTTTCATTAAGCTCCGTTGGAATCCACATTCCGCCGTATTGCTGTGCAAACGTCATTACAGCCGGCAAAAGAAATACAGATAGAAGTATCTTTTTTGTCATAATCAAAATTTTGCCCCAATTTACAAAGAAAAAGGGAGATTTGGATTAAAATTGGCTGATAGTTGATTGTTTTTTTAGAGGCTGTTCAAATTTAATATTTTATGATTCTTTTATTTTTAAAAGCAAAATTTTAATTCAGCATAACGATTATTCTAGAAAAGTAAAAACAAATAAAATTTTTGTATCAAGATTGATGATAAGGTTTAATCTTTAATCATTTCGATCTATCAACCATCAACAAGAAACTATCAGGCGGCTTAATTTTTGCTGCTGAAAAAGCATTCACAATCAATCAATTATTATGAAAAAAACAATTCAGATTCTGGGAATCGCTCTTGTATCGCTTGTGGTTTCCTGTACCCAAAAAGACAAAAATCCTGAAGTGAACCCTAAAACAGATCCGATGGCAATTCAGGCTCCGGTGGACAGTACCAAAACAAATTCCGTTGCGGGTGCTGATAATTCAGAAAATTCTTTGGACTGGGACGGAACGTATGAAGCCACAGTTCCATGCGCAGACTGCCCCGGAATTAAAACGACACTTGTTCTAAATAAGGACAAAACTTTTAAAATCACAGAAGAATATCTCGAAAGAAATTCTAAAAATGAAGATACAGGCACGTTTACATGGGATTCTTCCGGAAGCATCATTACCTTAAACGGAAAAACTTCAAAATACAAATATAAAGTTGGGGAAAATACACTTACACAGCTTGATATCGAAGGAACACCGATTGACGGCTAGTCATGGTCGGAAGATTTTTTTTATTATTTTGAATAATGTTTTTTTTAATTTAACTATTTGATTTCCAATTAATTGTATTTCTGTTTTGGTTTT
>NZ_QEHP01000109.1:0-31954 GCF_003094695.1 Chryseobacterium sp. HMWF035
GACAAAGTTTTCAAAACATAAAAGAGGTCGGATTTCTTCCGACCATGACTAGCAAAGCCGCCGCCGAAATCCTAAAATAGCGAGTGCGGAAAGCGAGAAACAGCTCCTTAAAATATTTTCATTCACAGGATAAGAAAGAACAGATTTTGGATCGAAATTGTTTAAACAGTCGGAATGTTAACAATAAAAAAGACCTCAAATTGAGATCTTTTTGAATATTTTAGAGCTAATTTAATCAATTTCGGCTTTTGAAAAGAGATCCTGAATCAGCATTTCGTCTTCGCAGGCTTTTTTGAATTCAGAAATAAATTCTTTCAGGCTTTCCGGATTGCTGGAATAGGCACAGAACATATCTGCTTCCGGATCGAATTTAATGTCGTCCGACAGGTTCGGTTTTTTTTCTTCTACAAAAACTTTTGCCAGTGAAGTCCAGTCGTAACCGTTGCCTTCGAAACCTTCGTCTTTTCTCCATTCGAAAATTTCAGGTTTGTACGTTCCTGCGTTTAAACATACTGAATATGTTTTTTCTGAGGATACCCAAAAAAAGGGTTTAATAGCAGTCTCAAAATTGTAGGCTTCCATACTATTTTTATTAAAATTAATTGAATATTAAAGATAATAAATTTCTGAGCTCATTTATTTTTTATAACATTTATTAACGTTTTCGAGATTATCTTTACCATGAATTATTGTTACGAGAATTTATACGAAACTCAGATAAGTCTTTTATTTCAGGATTCATCCGCCACAACATTGATGCCTTTGCCAAAGTCTTCTGCCATTGCCTGAGCCAGTATTTTTCTTGAATCTTCTGAAAAACAGGTCGCAATAAACGGAAAAAAGAATCCTACAAATCCTCCTCCTTTTACGCCGAGTTTTCCTATATTTTTGATGTTCTGCATTTTTATAGCGGGAAGTTCTCTGGCTAAGTTGGGCAGGTTTCGGGGACGTACTCTTCCTAAGCCGTCTTTGGCTGTTGCGACAAGCGATTCTGAGTATTTGCCGTTACGAATATTCTCTACAATTTCTTTTCCTTCGGGGGTTTTCCATACTTCGCGGGAATCTATTCCTTCTAAAGCGGTTAAGTCTTTGGATAAGGCTGTTCCCTGTTTTATTTCTATCAGATTCTTCTGCCAGTCCTGAATATACCATTTGCCGTTAAAGAAAACCGGCGTTTTTCCGTCTCTGCTTGCTAATCCCCCTTTTTCATTAAGCTCCAGAATATCGGGACTTGCAAGATCTGAAGGAGTAATGCCTGTAACGCTTTCCGGTACATCATTTAAATAACCCGGAATTCTGCTGTTTTCATCCACTTCTTTATTCATATCCTGATAATGGCTGTTATCTTCCAGTGAACTGTTTCGGATACCTTCTCTTTCCCAGTAGCTTAATTCATTCATTACACCCATCGTTACGCCCATCCATAATAGTGTTTTAGCAATTCCCATTTCAGCTCCGGCAATTATAATCCCTGCTCCTCCAAAAAAAGATGCAACCGCATTAAGAAAAATTTCTTTTCCGTTATTGCTATCGATCTGCTGTGCGTATTTTTTAGCGACGGCATAACTAAAAATCGGACTCAGCAAACCTCCTGTATCGCAAACGAGTATAGAATTCTGGGTGATCGCCTTAGATCTATCAAAGGTTACTTTCTCATGTTCAATCTTCCAGTTTCCTTTTCCCAAAGATTCGGTGCATAAATGGTTTATTTTTGTGGCATGATACACCGCAGCACCTGCACACGCAAGAACACCCACTCCTACAGCCAGTGCCGCCCAACCTACAGGACCGGATAACACCAGAAGCGCTCCTACAATAAGCCCGGCTCCGAAACAAAGAAATCCCCACATTGCATTTTTAGGACTTTTACAGGGAAATTCTTTATTGATATTGCGGTCTTCAACCGTTAATAAAGGTCGTGTTGTATCTGATCCATAGAAAACCGTGATCGTTTCTCTTGTGGGAATTAATTGTCTGGGTTCCGAATCCGTTTGAAATGTACAGACTGCATAAACATCTTTCGGGATATATGAAGCACTCATAATGTTATATTTTATTTGATTTAAACATCATCAATTAGCAAGTAAGTCTGGACTAAGGACTTCTTTTATACTAACTATCTTTAACTCATTTTACTTTGAATACCAGTAAATATTCTGAAGGCTTTTCTTTTCTTTTTTTGAAAAATTAAGTTCTTTCTGAGCCGCTTTCAGTAATTTCTTAAGTTCATTCCCTTTTTCCTCTTCATATTTATTTCTGTATTCAACATCATTTAAATAAATATCTGTCTTATTTTTCAGACAAAATCTGAAGTATATTTTTGAACTCTGCAATGCCGGAGCTTTGGTTTCATAATCATAAGCGTAGAATCCTTCTATTTCTGTTTTGGAATACTTTTCAGGAGACTGATTTCCTTTTTGCAGGTAAAAAATGTTTTCATCAAACCATATTTTCACTTTTACGGACATTGCTTTGAGTATAAGATAACAGGTCCCGAGATAAAAAAGAATAAAGAACATGGCAAATGAGAGTCTGAATACTCCTTTAAACAACCAATAATAGAGTGCACCATAAGCCATTAAACAAGGTATAATCACCAAAAGAGTTTTTACAATATGAAAGGGTAAAACGTTATTGAATGTAAATACTTTATCCGCCATAACTAAGATACTTTTAATATTCAATTTGCTTTAAATCAAACTGGGTGACCAACTGATAATTATTTTTCACTTCTTCTTTCATTAAGGCAGAAGCATTAACGATGGTTCCTGTTTTTTTGTCAACCATCCTTCTGATCCGATAATCATAGTTATATTCGCTGAAACCATATTCGATAATAGGTTTATAAAACTTATTGTACTGCTGCTCCAGCAATGAAGAATCTATTTTATCTCTTAAAAGTGTTCCCACTGTTCTGAATTCTATAAAATAATCGTCTTCCTTAATAATGGAATGTTGCAATTGCAGTTCAACAGGTATGTCCACAAATATCTGGGAAATAAATTTTAGCGTGCTATTCTGTATGCTTTTTTTACGGGCATCATAATCATTGAAAAGAACGTGATAGAAAAGTGATTTATCATATGTTTTTCTCAGGTTTGCTTCGTTTTCAAATTCCACTCCACCTCCTTTTATAATATCTTCAGCCGCTTTCGGATTGATTTTTTCTACCTGCCTGTAAAATTCTGAAGATTTTAATCTGGGTTTAAAAAGTTCCCACTTTTCTTTAATTTCAGGGAAATTCTGTACGCGTTTTATGGTATTGTCAGATTCCAGTTCGAAAATGACATTTTCTTTATCAAATTCCAGTTCTTTTACCGCTTCTATGGCAAGAGCCATATTTTCAGGATTTATTTTGTATAAATATTCTTTAAGCCTGACTTTCGCTTTTGTACTGGCAGCATCTTTTTCAACCACATATTCTTTTTTTGTATTGCAGTGAAACGTTATTCTGTCCTCTAATTTGGTGGTGTTGAACTGTTCGCATCTGTATCTTGTTTTTCGCGGAAATTTTACGTCTTCTATTGCCCTGTTGATTTCCTCCTTCGTCTTTTTTTCCACCCATAGAGTCTGAAGATGAATAGGCAGCGTGTTTCCAATAATAAAATTTGTCGTTCCACAATATAAATTATGAAAATCGACAAGCTCTTTTACTGAAATGCCCTGTTTCGCTGCAATAGATTCCAGTGTATCACCCTTTTTAATTTCGTACTTTATAAACTCCATCTGTTAATTAATATCAACCTGTCCTCCGGTTATTTTGGTATTTCCTTTAAAATTTGCCGTAGCTTCTCCCGCTTTGATATCCACTTCAGCACCTGTAATAGAAATCTTATCAGAAGTAATGATAATTTCGCTGTTGCCAACCTTTAATTTAACCTGTTTAACTCCTGTTAAATCAATAGTTCCTGTATTATCCATTGTAAAAACACTCTTCCCTTTTCCTACTTCTACTTTATGAGTATTTCCCACATCTGCAATATGATCGCAGCCGACTTCCAGCTTTTTATTGTTACCTACTTTATCGGTTTTATTATTCCCAACCGTTTTGGTGCTGTCATTATTTGCATTGTGTACTACATTCCCTGCTCCGTCAAACTTCATATTCGCGCCACCCTGATCGGTAAGAAAAACAGAACCTTCTCCATCATCCAGTTCAAGCTTATTTCCGCTTCGGCTGCTTAAGCTTTTAATATTATTTCCGGCTCCACCACCTGTTCCAATTGCACCATGAAACATTCCACCCATCACGAAAGGTCGATCGGGATGCTGATGAACAAAATTAACGATCACCTGATCCCCGACTTCCGGAATTGCCATAAAACCACGGTTTTTATTCACTTTATCGCTGCTTCCCGCATCGGGAGTCATTACACGAATGTATTCTGTAGTGGTTGCGCCGTTTTGCCAGTCGAATTGTACCCTTACTCTTCCCTGATTCATCGGATCTGAGTTGGAAATCACTTTGGCAAACTGAGGTTCCGCCTTCGGCAACTGAAATTCAGGACGCGGAATAAATCCTGTGTCTGAAGCAATCGCTTCAAAAGTTCCGGTGTAATATCCTCTTGCGTCTACTTCATGATTAACTTCAATAATCATTAATTTGGTGAAATAAGCGGTCGCGTTCGTATCGGTTTTTCTCATCTCGATATCGGCAATACAACCCGGATAAAGAAAGGGAATGGTAGTTTCACCCGAAGTAATGAAGACATCGGAAGCTTTACTTCCGGCGGTTCCTTTCTGTGAAGCATCAATATCCATAAAAGAGGCTGCTTTAATGGGAGCAACTCTTAAGGATGGTGTCGTAAAAGTTCTTTCTGAAATTTCATACGCTCTTTTGGCAATATCTGAGGTATGACTGATTTTGGAATTCCCTGTTGTTAATTTTTCGTTTTTACTGCTGTTGTAGCCGTAGAATGTAGGATTTACGTGCTGTGCTTTCATTTTGATCTTCACATCATTCACGCTGCTTCCGTACGTAAGCTTTACAGGTTTTTCCTGTGGAGGAAGTTTTCCGAAATGCAGCACTTCACCGTCATAAAAAAACTGTTCACCGTAGGCTTCCGCAATTCTTGCCAGATAATTGTAGTGGGTTTCTTCATACTGAGAGATGTAGGAAACATTTCCGTGTTGTGCATCTACTCGAAAATCGAATTTTCCATGTCCGAAACCTTCTTTAATCACCTCATTGGCAATGCTGTTCAGGCTGATTTCCTGCGCACCGCCAAAACTCTGAATATGTGGAGCCGCATCCAGCAAAACCGTCGGACTGCATCCTGAAAGAACTATATTTCCGAGACTTCCTTTTTCCTGGCTGAATCCTACTTCCGTGATAACTCCTACAAAACTTCTTTCCGGACCGTCTTCGAGGTCTTTATATTTAAAAACTACGGTAATTCTTTTGCCTAAAAAATTCTGAGCTGCTTCCAGATTATGATTTTCTGCGCTTCCCAATGTATCGTGTGCTAATAAAAGACTGAATTCATGATGTCTTGTCGCACTTTGTTTTAACTGAAAGTGTTTAAAATGCTTTACCGCTTTTCCCTCAACAACAATATCCAGCTTTACCACGCGGTTGATTCCCTGAATCTGACTTTCGGGAATTGCCTTTGCATTATGTATTTTCGAAGTCGGCTGCTGAGACCAGAACTTTTCATCCACCAAAACAGGTTTATTCGGCTGTAAATTTTCATTCATCAGCATTGAAGATTCTCCTGTTGAAGAAGGCGTTTTGGGCATATTTTCATCCTTAAACATAGCCTGATATTTTGTGATTTGATGTGTTTTGTTTTAAATGCTAAAATTTATCCGACCTTACATCAAATAAATTTTTATTATCGAATTTCAATGTAACTTCTATTTTTAAAGAATTCATTGAAAAAGATGAAATAATTCAGTGTAAAAAAGAAAAAACAGAATAGCTACTCTTTTGAGCCATGCTATTCTGTAACCAATTTTATTTTTACTAAGATGATTGTTGTGTTTTGAATTACTTAGCTCCCGGCCATAAACCTTCGTATTTGGAATTTCCGTAGTCGATGGTTTCCGCGCTGATGACAAAGCTGATGAGCATACTGTTTTCATCCACTGCATCGAAATCCACTTCATGCTGGATTACATATCCGTTTTCCCATCCCAGAGTAATTAAAGTTCCTTCTTCATGAGATTTGTTGAAGGTGATTTCGCCGGTTGTCGGTTTGTATTTTCCGTTAAGTAAGCTTTCTAGGATGTCGGATTTTTCTGTAGCTTCCACAGTAACTTTAATCAGTGCATTGGAAGGATCTGATGCTACTCTTCCGGAAACGTCTGTAGATCTTGAAACGCTGTAGTTCAGCTTTAATAATTTTTGTCCTTCGCCGCCGTTGAATTTTAAGATTCCTCTTGAATTTGCTGCCATGATTCGTAAATTTTAATCGTTAATATTTTGTGATTTGGTTGATTTGGTATTCCAAAGATAGGGCACCTTTTCTGAACCCGAAAGGAATTAAACAGTAATCTCAGTTTTTGTAGTAGTTCTACGACTTTGTGTAGTAATTCTACGATTAAAGAAATATTTTTAAAATTAAAATATTAATAATCAGATATTTAAATTACTCCAAAACAGAAATATTTAGCTAAATTTACACACTAAAAAGGGAAATATTAAGATTTAATTAAGATATTTTTACTATTTCTTAACGGTTAAAAATTGAAATTAAAACAAGAATTCCGATGAAAAATGTCTCACCGGAATTCTATAAACTAAACTGAGAACTGATAATTATTTTATTGGTAGGAATCGTGGAATTCCCGGTCTGTCCTGAATATTCTTATGCTGTCTGCTTTAACGGGCTGATTGTTGATGGAAATATCAAAACTGCTGTTATCTTTTGCTACTTTAAAATCTAGCTGAAAGTCTTTTCCCGCTTTTTGAAACTCGCTGTTGAGCCTTTCCCAGTTGAAGTAAGCTCTACCGATAAACTGTTCGCCTTTTGCTGTTTCCCATGTGAAATTCAGCTCTTTCGGAACCGCTCTTTCTCTTAAAGGAATTTTGTCGATCCACGAACGGAGAATAACTTCCTCTTCGGCATTGTAATAACTGATATTGGATTCAAACAGTTTAAAAGCCGGATTTTCTGAAGTAATCTGCGGTTTCCAATTGTATTTTTTTCTATAGTCTTCCCATTCTTTAGATTCCGCATCCAAAAATCTGTTCTTTTTCATTTCCTCACGCGTTACGGAAAGTTTCGAAAAAAACTTCTGCTCAAGCTGTTGATCATCTTTTACCATTTCAGCCTGAAATTTTCCCAGCTCAATCTGAACGGCTCGGAATCTCAGCCATACTACAACCATCCCTTTCGGGGCAAAACCAAAAACAAGCGTTGTAAAACTGTTGTACGGATTTTCTGCGCTGCTGTATTTTTCATTCCTTCCCAGATTTTTATATTCTTCCAGAGGTTTATTGTAAAAAGAAGCTTCGCGCTGCGCATACGCACGCTGCATATAATCTTTAATTTTTTCTACCGGAAAGTCTGCCTTCAGATGATAAAAAGTATCTTCATATCTTGAAAAATAAGTGACATCTATTCCGATAGGAGTTCCTTGCTGTTCTGTCCAGCCTTTCCCTGAATTTCCCCACGTTCCCGACGAACTTCCATAAGGCAGACTCGCGGGAACATCTTCCAGAGTGGTGATTTTATCTTCCACAGGCGTTACAATCATATTGTTATTCGGACTGCTTATTTCT
Organism: Chryseobacterium sp. HMWF035; assembly: GCF_003094695.1. NCBI lineage: Bacteria > Pseudomonadati > Bacteroidota > Flavobacteriia > Flavobacteriales > Weeksellaceae > Chryseobacterium > Chryseobacterium sp. HMWF035. The sequence goes on from NZ_QEHP01000109.1 coordinate 7,727, forward strand.
ACGTTAAATTCCGGCAACTGTTCTTCTTTCATTTTCTGGCAACTTATATTCTGAAAAAGGAGGATTAAAAAAAATACTATTTTTATCGTTTTATCCATTTTGTATGTTTCTTTTGCGGTATTGTGCAGCCAATGCGCCTCTTCTTTTCGGGGCATTGTCGTTGGGTCGTGCATCCAGACCGATCTGGTTGGCTTTTACAGACCAGTGAAGATATTCGTTTCTTAATTTTTTAAGATCTTCTTCCTGAATGTGACCTAAATACGAAATCGCTTTGATATCCTGTTTGTATTTGGCAACTGAAGGTTTTTTTCCGGCTTTAAAATCTTCTACATAGGTATTTCTGAGCTGGTTACACGCGTTGGTGTAAGTAGAAAGCTGACTGTAAATTCCTGTTAAAAAAGAATCTGTTATTTTATGATTTTCGTTGATGAGATCTTCGAGATATATCACTTCATGCTGTTTGGAATAATGAAACATCTGCTTCAGCGGGATTTTGTCATATTTATTGGATAACTTTCTGGTTCCCACGAGACCGTAATACATAGAGGTTTTATTCCACCATCGGTCATAGTTCACATCTTTCTGCCTGAAATATTTAATTTCCAACTGCTCATCATGAAACCATCCTTCCTCTACCACAATTTTTTTAAACGCTTCGCATTCTTTGTGGGTGTTTACATTGTTATATGGATCGTAAGAATCGCAGTATAAAACGGAAGTTTCATCTCCTTCTCCGTAAGATCCGCCAATATCGGAATGCACTCCGGGAAGGGTAAACTCCAGTCCGTATAAACCTGTACTGTCGATATTCGTTAAATCAAAATTATCTCTGTATTCGTCATCCGAAGCAAGCTGAAGCACAAAATTTACTTTTCCGCCTCCAATGGTGTCTAAACCAAGCTGTTTAGTATCATCATCAATCCCGAAACCTCCTCTGTGGTTAAGTCCGTAAGAAGCAACGGTATCGTACAGTCCTGCAAAACGGAATTTTATTTCCTTCACATCCAGATCCTGCGCCAGAAGACAGGCTCCAAAATATCCGTGCCGCATGATGAACTGCGACTTGGAACCGTCTTTATCCTTTATTGTAACCGTTTCATTATTAATAAATTCGGGAGGAAAAACCTGTAACGTTTCCTTTCCCAAAGCATAAGAAATTATTCCCGGAGAATTTGCAACGTGTATAAAATGTCTCGCCGCAGCAGCTCCCCTGCTGAAGCCGAATACATTTACAGTAAGAACGCGGATGGGTTTCGTGTTATTTTTAAGTTTATTCACGATGGCTTCAGCTCCTCTTTTGCATCCTTTTGCCACTTTTGCCACCACTCCGGTATCTCCGGTTCCCTGTGCAACACCTTTTAAAATGCTGTCGCTTTTTCTGTCCTCCGTTCCGATTCCCTCAATATACCATGAAACCTGATTCTGTGCATTCGGATCAATCGTATCATAACCACGGGCGACGTTCGTGAACTCGTTGTTGTAACTGTCGTCTTTATCGCTGCTTGCTTCTTTGAAATTTCCGCCAAGCCGGGTATTGGTTTTGTTATTCTGGGTTCCGTCAAAAAAAAGATTAAGGCTTATATCGATAGTATTAACGGGTTTATCATCGGAATTAATGGTTTCTGCTTTGTTATAGCTTACTCCTGTTCCGTTTCCCTTCTGTTCCACGGTTGCCGCACTGTTGTGACTGATGCCTTCTTTGGCAAAGGTTTTATGATCTCCATCAAAACGGGTGACCGCTTTCCCTTCTACAAAATATTCAATGCTCATTTTTAGTGATTTTTAGATTTCTCGCCACTATTGTTCTGAACTTCTTTTTCTGCGTGATGTTCCACTTTCCCCTGACTGTTGACCTCAACGCCTTTAAGGCTGGTTAATTTATGCTCTTTTTCGCCATAGACTTCCATATCCCCTTTTACATAATGACTCATTTTTCCGACAACATTCGTCATGAAATCGGCTCCTGTAGAAAGATATTTCATGGAACCTATGCTTTCGGTATGATTTGCCATGATGGTGTCGGATTTATTCATTCCGACATTGGTACTCATATTTTCGCCGACGTTGATGTTCATGTTCCGGCAATTGAACGTCATGGTTTCGGGAGCTGTAATGGTGATGTTGCTTCCTGTGGTGTCTAAATGAATTTTATTTCCTGATTTGTCAGTAATCACGATGCTTTCATCCTCTGTAAAAATAATTCTGTGACCGCTTCTCGTCTGGATAGATTTCACTCTGTTGTCCACACCGCCGCCGAGACCGATTCCGCCATGGAACATTCCGCCCATCACAAAAGGTCGGTCGGGATGACTGTGAACGAAATTCACCATCACCTGATCTCCCACTTCGGGAATCGCGACGTAACCTCTGTTTTGGTTCACCTGATCGGTTCCTCCCGCATCGGGACTCATCATTCTGATAAAATGCGTTGTATCGTTGGTTTGCCAGTCGAATCGTACCTGAACTCTTCCCTGTCCTTCCGGATCTGTATTGGAAATTACGGTGGCGATCTGCGGTTCTGCTTTTGGAATTTTAAATTCGGGTTTAGGTAAAAATCCGGTGTCTGAAGCAATTCCTTCGAAGCTTCCTTTGTAATGACCGATGGTATCAATTTCATGAGTAACTTCCGTCACCATGATTCTCGTAAAATAATCGGATTCATTGCTGTCTAGTTTTCTCATCTGAACATCCACCACACACCCCGGATGCAGAAAAGGAACGGTTGTATTTCCTGAAAATGAAAATACGCTCACCGCTTCACTTCCCGCCGCACTTTTCTGAGAATATTCTACGTCGAGATGGGTGGAAGCTTTGATGGGGGCAACCTGTAATGCAGGTGTTTTATATATTTTTTCGTTGTGGGAATAAGCTGTTTTTGCCAGATCTCCCACATGCTGAACCGGCGTTTCACCCGAAGTCAGTTTTTCATGTTTACTGCTGTTGTAACCGTAAAACTGGGGTTTTGTGTGTACTGCTTTTAATTCAACCTTAATATCATTGGCGCTGCTTCCGTAGGTTAATTTGATCGGTTTGTTCTGAGGCGGAAGTTTTCCGAAATGCAAAACTTCGCCGTCATAATAAAACTGTTCGCCATACGCTTCAGCCATTCTTGCCAGATAATTATAATGCGTTTCATCGTACTGACTGCTGTAAATAATCTGCGAATAATCGTTGGTATCCACTCTCACATCAAAACGGCTGGAATCGATCCCCTGTTTGATGACTTCGTTGGCAATAATTCCCATATTAACGGGTGAACTTCCGCCAAAACTCTGAATATGCGGCGCTCCGTCGAGTAAAATGGTCGGGCTGTACCCTGTTAACACAATATTTCCAAGGCTCATTTTTTCCTGACTGAAACCTACTCCTGTAATGACTCCGACAAAGGTTCTTTCGGGGCTGCTTTCAATGTCTTTGTAGGAAATAACGGCTGTTAAACGTTTTCCGAGAAATTTATTGGCTTCTTCGAGGGTATGAGTCTGTCGGTCGCCTAAAGCATCATGAGCCAATGTCACGCTGAATTGGTGATGGCGTTTTGTGCTTTGGGTAAGTAGAAAATGCTTGTAATATTTAATCACTTTTCCTTCGATCACGAGAGAAAGTTTTACCAGACGGTTGATTCCTGTGTGATGATTCTGAGAAATTCCGTCTGCATTCTGCGATGGGCGGAAGGAAGGATTCTGTAGTATATTTTGTGATTCTGTTTTCATATTTCCTGTGATTTGGTAGGTTAAACATGATAGCTTAGTGTTCGGTATTTTGTGTATTTCCTTCTTTTATGGATCTTGAAAGAATTTTAGTTTTTCTCAATAAAAAATCAGGCATAAGATCGGTCGGAAGATACAATGTGCTTTCGCCTTTTTTCTGAAGTTCTTCGCTGATTCCGGGATTCCAGGAGAGGAGTTTATCTACTTCCACATCCAGTTCATCGGCAATGATGTTGAGATTGAATCCTGCATTGATCTCGGTTTTTGCCAATGGCACATTGTTTTTTCCGCTTCCTCCTTTTACGAAGAAAACGGTGTTCATTCTTGAGGAATTATAGTTTGCTAAAACATTTTGGAGTTCTCCGGTTGCGTAGCATGCATTCAGATATTTTTTAACATGATTGATGGTTTCTTCCGGCAAAAACTTATAAAAAACATGGTACTGAGTAGAGTTTGCAGCGGTCATGGCTTTGGCAATATTTCCTTCTCCGCAGTTGTAAGCAGCCACTACAGTGATCCAGTTGTTGTATTTTTTGTAGAGATTGGCTAAGGAAACTGTTGCTGTTTTTGTGCTTTTGTAAAGATCCGTTCTGTTCTGTTCGGTTAATCCGTATTGATTCGCGTGAGCGGTCATAAACTGCCAAACTCCCACTGCTCCGGCTCCCGAAGCTATATTTCTGTTGAAATGGGATTCTATTAAGGCTAAATTTCTCAAATGCCTCGGCAAACCTTTCTGAACCAGAGAATATTCGATAAAATCCACAATTTCTCTGTTGGCATTAATAATACTTTTATATCTCTTCACACTGCTTTCCGAAGTATCGGAAGCAGCAAGAAACTGTGCGTTCGTAAAATTAAAACACAGCAATACCATTGCGGTTAGAAAAATATTTTTGAGATTTGGGTTCATTGTTTTATGCTTTTGTGAAAAGTTTTTTAAACTGATTCACGATTTCATTCTTTCTTATTCTACGTTCCAGCTCAGTTTTTCTTCTTCTGAATTCCAGTCGACATGAATGGTCTGTCCGGATTTTACTTCTTCTCTTACGATCATTTTCGAGATCGGTCTTGCCAATTGAGAACGTATCACTCCTGAGATTTGTCTTGCTCCGTATTTGCTGCTGAATCCGCCCAAAGCAAGATTTTTCACTGCTTCTTCGGAGATTTTCAGGTTCATTCCCAGTCGCGCTAAAGAGTTGTGCAGTGATTTTAACTGAATATTAAAAATTCTTTCGGCAATGGATTCTGTAATTGGCGCAAAAGGAATAATTTCTGTAATTCTTGCTAAAAATTCCGGTCTGAAACGTCCAGAATTCGACATAATCTGCATCAAAGTATTCGATTCCGGGATTTTTCCTTCTTCAAACTGTTTTACGATTTCTTCGCTTCCGATATTTGAGGTAAATAAGATCAGGGCATTGCTGAAATCACCTTCTTTTCCCAGCTTATCATGAACTTTTCCTTCGTCCATGATCTGTAAAAAGACATCAAAAACTGAATGATGGGCTTTTTCAATTTCATCAAATAATACCACAGTGTAAGGCTGCTGTCTTATTTTGTTTACGAGCATTCCTCCTTCTTCGTAACCGACGTATCCGGGAGGCGCACCGTATAAAAGTGCGGCTGAATGTTCTTCTTTAAATTCAGACATATCGAAACGAACCATTGCTTTTTCGTCGTTGAAAAGGAGTTCTGCCATCGATTTTGCCAATTCGGTCTTTCCGGTTCCTGTTGGTCCCAAAAGGAAGAATGATCCAATGGGCTGTCCCGGTTTATTCAGTCCGCTCCGGTTTTCAACAATTGCATCGGAAAGGATTTTTAAAGCATGATCCTGCCCTACAACACGGTTCATTAAAAGAGATTCCATATTCAGCAGTTTCTCTTTTTCCTGCGCCTGAATTTTCCCAATCGGAATGTTTGTTTTTGCCGCCATTACCGCCGCGAGTTCAAGACGGTCTACTTTTTCTCTTTTCTTTGAGGCGTGCTGCAAAAGTTCGGTGTAGCTGTCTTCAATAATTTTCTGAATCTGTTCCACCGGCATGGAATTGTCGATTTGCGGCTGCTCACTTAAAGATCCCCATAAAATCGGACTTATTTTGTCTCTCAGCAGATTGTAATTCCAGATTAGTTCGTCTGCTTTGTCTTTTTCATCGAAATAATCTTCGTTCTGAAGCTTTTCGTAAGTTAATTTCCAGCTTTCCAGTTCTTTTTCTGAAAGTTCGTCGAGCATTTTAATCGCCGCCATGGTTCTGTCTAAGAGATCGATGGCAGCATCGGGAAGTTTTTTCCCTTTAGCATATCTTTTTGCAAGACGGACACATTCGGGAAGAGCGGTTTTCTCTACTTCAATTCCGTGGTGTTTTTTGTAACCTTCGAGTAAAACGTCGATCATTTTAACACAGGTTTTTTCGTCCGGCTCATTTACCGTTAACACTTCGAATCGTCGGTTGAAAGCCTGTTCCGGCTCGATAATTTTTCTGTATTCTTCCTGAGTGGTGGCTCCGATGACGGTAATTTCACCTCTTGCCAATTCTGGTTTAAGCAAGTTGGCAACGTTTCCGATGCTTCCTTTGGGATCTAAAAGGGTATGAATTTCATCAATAAAAAGAATGGCTTTTTCAATCTTTTTACATTCGTTGATGACTTTTTTCAGACGGTCTTCAATTTCCCCTTTGTAAGAGGTTCCTGCCAGTAATGCTCCGGTTTCCAATTCCAGCAAAGTTCCGTTTTTAAGCATTTCAGGAACATTTCCTTTGGTGATTTCAATGGCAAAACCTTCTACCAAAGCGGTTTTCCCGACTCCGGGTTCTCCGATAATAATGACGTTGGGTTTGCTTCTCCGGCAGAGAATTTCCACAAGCATTCTGAGTTCTTTGTCTCTTCCGATGATGTTTTCAAGCTCTCCTTTTCTTGCCTGTGCGGTTCTGTCTGTGCAATAGCTTTTTATGGAAGGGAAAGACTGATCTGAATAATCTGAACCTTTTGAAAATATCGAAGAAAATTCTCCGTTTTCCGAACTTTCGTAAGGCGTATCTTTTCTGTATAAATTAAAAATTTCGTGTTCTCTGAGAGGAAGGGATTTGAGCTGCTGTAAGGTAAAAGCGACCTGAGGTTTTACAATGGCTGTTAAAATACAGATCGGGGTAATTTCGTCCAGACCTAATTTCAGACGGATATCATCTGCTTCTTCCACAATACGATCTACGGTTTCATCTTCTCCGGCTTCGTTGGGAAGATGGGTGGTTTTAGGATAATCTTCAATGCGAACATCTGCCCATTCGTAGAAATATCCGGGATCTTTGTCGATGCTTTTAAGGAATTCGTTCAGCCCGATGTCTTTGTGTATGAGTGCCTGCAAAATGTGCGGAGCTCCATAGGTGGCATTGTAATTTTCCTTCGCGATGGATTGTGCTATATGAAATAGCTGCTTTACAGTCTCATTGGTAACTAATACTCCCATTGTACTATTCAGATTAATATTTGGTGTGTGGTGATTGGTGTTCTTCGGGTTTGGATTTTCCTTATTTTTTTTATGGGATGAATCTATAACCTTCTGAATTTTTATTGTTTACTAAGTTAACTGTTTTTTCTCAAAAACGGAAAAATATGTCTTAATAATGTGATTTAGAATAATTATTTTAACAAAATTTAATTAAAAATGGTAAAAAAAGACCGCCTTGTGTGACAGTCTTTTGTATGAATACGAATGAAATGAATTGTTTAGCTTGATGGCCAAAGACCTTCGTATTTGGAGTTTCCGTAGTCGATGGTTTCTGCGCTTACCACGAAACTGATGAGCATGCTGTTTTCGTCTACGGCATCGAATTCCACTTCATGCTGGATCACGTATCCGTTGTTCCATGAAAGAGTGATTAATGTACCTTCTTCGTGGGATTTGTTGAAGGTGATTTCGCCGGTTGTAGGTTTGTATTTTCCGTTCAGTAAGCTTTCCAGAATGTCTGATTTTTCGGTAGCTTCTACGGTTACTTTGATGAGCGCATTGGAAGGATCTGAAGCTACTCTTCCGGAAACATCCGTAGATCTTGAAACGCTGTAGTTCAGCTTCAGTAATTTTTGCCCTTCTCCGCCATTGAATTTTAAGATTCCTCTTGAATTTGCTGCCATGACAGGTAAATTTTAATCGTTATTACTATTTTGTGATTCGGTGATTGTGTAACAAAGATAAAGCGGCAATTTTTCTTCTGAAAGTTTTTAAATATCAATTTGAAATTTTGTCGTATTTCTACGATTTGATGTCGTAATTCTACGATCGTAGATTTAATATTGCCGTAATATTCCTTTATTATAAATGACTTACAGCAATTCTTTAAGAGAAAAAACACTATTGTTTTTTACACCAAACTGAGAAATAGTATATTCAATCCCGATTTCTTTTACCCATCCGGAATCTTTATGCAGTGTATATTTTCCGATGAAATCAAGCACATTTTCGTGTGAATTTATATTCTGGCGGAGAACGATTTCATGATCTTCAAAATGTTCCACTTTCTGCTGAATCTGAATTTCTGTATTTTCTTCGCCGATTGACTGTGTAAGATAAGATTTTCCGTTTGTAAAGCTGTTTCTTAGGTCGGCAAAATAATTTTTGATGAAAATATCGTCCTTCATTCTGCTGTGGAAAAGTGAAGGATCGAGAACAATCCGTTTGAATTCATCAAGATACATTTTCGCGTATTTATCGGGGAAAAGATCTTCTAAACGTTCTTTTATTTTAGTAAAATTATCCAATGTTTCTTTTGGTAAAGCTATCAGTACAATTCTGCCTTTATCATCAGTTCTTACCTCAACAGGATTCAGTGAACGGATGGATTCTGAAGCGAGATCTGCCATCATGCTTCCCGATTTTTCCGAAAAATTATTTTTGAAGAGATGAAAAATATGAACATTGTCTTCTTTCCGAATCCACTTTACTGAAACTGTGTAAGAAAGTGCATTCTTTTTTTCTTCAAGCACATTTTCTTCGGTTTCCCGGCTTTCGACAGTATAAATTTTAGCCAGATTTTCAGGATGGAAAGGGATTTTGGGATTTAATTTAGGATCTTTAAAATCGGCATCGTTGCGGCTGTTGTATTCCTTTATTTTTTGAATATCGGGAATGAGAAGTTTTTTCCGCGGAACAAGGTCATCATATATAAAATCTTCTCTTGCACAATGGGTATTGTGAAATTCTTTAAGGTATTTTGGATTTTCGAGATTAATTTCTTCAGCTATACTTTCCAGCGTTTCACCGGAAAGGATAAAATGAACGGTCATATATTTTGTTTTTTGGCTAAAACTAAGTTAGAGGAAAAATTTTAGTCAGCAAAATAGTTTTGCCGTTTTGATTATCCTGTTAATATAACGTAAGTTCACAAGTTTTTTTAATGTGAATCACTTTTTTAAGTTCACAAAGGTTTTCTGCTCAGCCAAAAATGCAATCTTTTTTAAAACCATTTTAAATTTAACAAAAAAAACAGCGCCCGAAAATGGATGCTGTTTCTATTTCAATCATTAATTTTTGATTATTTCTGTCTGGTGAATTCCAGATATTTGTCGCCGCATTGTGTGAAGTGTTCGAATTCGTTCATGGCATTTCCGTAATTTTGGATCACAATTTTGTCACCTTCATACACACCGCCAATTTCTCCCATCATAATATTGGTGATCGCTCCTGTTTTTTCGTCGGTTTCTGCAGAGACATTTCCGGCAGCAATTACTTTTGTTTTATCTAAAATTTTAAACGTTGGATTTCCGTCGGTATTTTTAAATTCTATTGAAAATCTTGCACCTTCACAGGTTGTTGCGATAAATTTTCCTTCAACAGAAGTTTTGGAGACGGTCTTTTTTGTATCTTTTTCTTCCTGACTTTCTGTTTGTTCATCAGATTGTGCTGAATCTTTTTTCTCAACAGGAACTGCCGTTTTTTCAACAGGCTGAGAAACGGACATTGAATCTGCTGTTGCCGTTTTGTTCTTTGTTTCATTTTTCGAGCAGGAAATGGTGAAAAGTCCTGACAGTAAACAAATTCCAATGATTTTTTTTGTAATCATAAGGTATACTTTTGACGTATTTATTAGATCAAAAATACCATAAATTTTAATCCGACCATATTTTTTGTTTTAAAATTAACTGAAAAATGATTGAGGCGATGATTTAAGATGAAAAGTACTGTGGTATTTTACTACTGCGTTCGCAAAGAAAATTCATTCAGCAAATGACAGCACAATACGTTCAAAATATATTTAACGGCAAAAGTGAGATGAGTTTAAAAGATTTACAAAAAAAAAGAGATTGTGAAAAACACAACCTCTCCTATTTTTAAATTTTCTTCAGAATATATTTGTCATTCGGGGGATTAAGCATATAAATGGTATTTCCCATGAGATAATATTTTCCGCCAATTTTAGCAACAATATATTCTAATGTATCATCTGTTTTGGATTTGATCACAATTTTATCATCAGATGTAGAATTTATAAAAGTTCCTGAAACTAAATTGCTTTCATCATTAATCTTTTCGGTAATGGTAACATTATCTTTATCTGTAATTTTAACCTCATATTTTACCTGATAATCTCCATCCGTTCTTGAAATTTCAAAGTCAGCCTGATAATTTCCTTTCCATTGTGAAAATTCATCAACGACAGTCTGTGCAGATTGACTTTCTTTTTTGGTGTCTGAATTTTGTGTTCCAAATGTAAAATGTTCTTCCAGACCTACATTTTCTTCAGACAGCAATTGTACAGGAAGCGGACATTTTTCAATTTTTGAAGAAACGGGAATGGGTTTAAGCTTTATATTTTTATTCAATTCAAAATTCTTTTCGATTTTAAAGTAAGATTGTTTTGCATCGAAAGTTCCTACCGCAATTCCTTTCCGGTTGCTATCAAAAATAACATTTAATGAATACATTTCATCATCAGCAATTCTCAAAGTATCTTTTAAAATATCTTTGTTATCAAAGAAAAGCAGATAATTAGATTTCTTTCCTTTTTGGTCTTTTACGACAATATTTTTAACGTAATAATCGTCAAAAGAAGTACCTGTATAATCTGGCTCGAAATAAGTATTTCCTTTTGCTGCAAAAAGATTATCTAAATTTTTTGAACTGTAGCTATCGTCTTTTATATTTTCTTTATCAACAGTAAATTTTGTATTGATGTGATCCTGTGACTGATATTTTTTGCATCCAATAAAAATAAACAGCAAAAGCTGTATTAGCAATAATCTTTTAGAATAGTTCTTCATATATAGTCTTATTTTTTATATGTATGGTTTGTTTTGGCTGCTTCATCCTGATCTTTTGTATCGTAAGAATTCAGTTTTACAAATCTTGCAGGGTTCGTTCTTACCGATTCGCCTTTTCCATATGCATCCAAAACTTTTGCCACTTCAAGATGTAAATGAGGCGCTCTTCCTCCGCTTGCAATAGATCCCGAAACTCCGGCGTATCCCAAAACGGTTCCTGCGTCCACTTCTTTTTTGGCGTTTGCATCAGCTTCCGTTACCGAAACACTGTCTAAATGCATATAAATAAAGTAGACGTCATCTGTCTCTTTTATATTGATTCCTTTTAGCTCATCGGTAAACTGTGTTTTGTAAGCTACTTTTTTCTCCTGCTCCAAAAGGTCTTTCACATTTTGAATTTTTACTCTTACAATCCATCCTGCAGTTGCAGAATATCTTACCTGATGGATGTTACCTTTTAAAGTTGCATATACTTTATCTTTTCCGGGGATGGCAAAGAAATCAAATCCTGAATGGTATTTTTTGCTTCCGTTGCTGTTTCTTCTGCACCAGCCGTATGTTCCGCTGGAAGGCTTTACATTTCCGCCATAATTATATTTTGTAAGTCTTGGATTATCAACAGGATCATGCCATTTTCCACTCTGCTGTTCTACTTTTGCAGGTGCAGCAGATTTCTGGCATGAAAAGTTTGTTTCTGCATTTGCCTCCCCTTTATTGTACCATTTTTCTATTTCTTCCGCTATTTCCCAAACGTACGTTCTTCCTGTTTCGTTTTTTCCTTCTTTAAAAAATGCAGGATTTTGCTGATAAGCTTTTTGCCTTACCCATTTTGTGTTTTTAATAACTTTATTATTTTTATCATAATCCAGCTGTAAGTTCTTATCAAAAACAACATGATTTCTTTCATTACCTCTTCCGCAGTCTACAGGCATTAAAATAGCAAGGTAAAAATCTGCCAGTGTATTGAGTTTTCCTTTATAGGGTTCCAGATAATATTCTACGTATGTAAGCTGTTCCAGCTTGGTCATGTTTTTCAGATTTCCGTTTTTTCCGGCAGTTACATTGGTTCCTTTCCTCCTGTTGATATCAGCTGCCGCCGTAGTTCCTATCTGTATTAAACCTGTGTATCCTAAACTATTGACGATTGCGGGATTGAAAGTACCTCCTGTTTCCAGAGCCATAGCTGAAGTAAGATAATCGGGTTTACAGCCAAGTCTATGCGAAATTTCAATAATTTTTTTGCGTTCCTGACAGGTAAAATGTTTCCCCCAAAACAATTTGGTTTCTTTACACAGGCATGAATCCTTAGTTTCTCCGTTTACCACACTCGTCGTTTTACCTTCCGGTTTGGGAGCCGTGGGTTTTTTATCAGGTTTTACCGTTCCTTTGGATTCTGCCCAGTCCCAAAGTTCATTCCACGCACTTCTTACGGTTTCTGTGAAGGAATCAAATACTCCGCTGGTTTCTTTTTTAGAATCTGGTTTTGAAGCGGCGGGTGAACCGGTGGCTTTTGGCGTGGATTTCGAAGCCTGAGACGGCTGAACAGGCGGTTTGTATTCAGGATTTTTTATCACCCTGTTTTCACTTGCGTGTTTTCTGTCTTTGTAATATTCTACCGTTACATAGAATTCCAGTTCTTTAGGATCTCTTTCTCCTTGTGAAGCTTTTTGCATCAAAGCTTTAGTAAGTATGAATTCTGCGGTTGCCGTTCCGGTTCTGCTTACAACCGCTTCTTTGCTGTCTACAAATTTATTTTTAGAGTTATGTCCCTCTCCTGCTACATCATCTTCCCAAAGCGTAAACAGCAGTTTTTTTCCGGCAAGATTTACGCACTGCGCGTTGGCAACAAGTTTTTCCTGATAACTGAAAACGGTTCCCGGAGAATCGTCTGCATAGCGCAGTTCCACTTTATTGATCTTTGGAATTTCTCCCGGTTGCGGAGTAATATCAATGGTGGTACTTCCTTTTCCTTCGGGCTGATGAAGATAAGCTTCGAGACGGTAGGTATTTTTAGCCGCAACTTCTCCAAAGGTAAAACTTCCGTCCCCCACTTTTTTGATGTTTGTTGTGGTAAAACTTCCGTCGGGTCGTTTTTTAAAAAGCTCCCAGGTAACCACAGCAGGATTTCTTTCTCCGGCAGGTGTTGCAGGATACCAGTCTGTAACCCTATAGGTGGTTTTTTCGCCAACCACCGGACTTGGGTTTCCCGAGATTTTTGAAACTCCTTTTTTAGACATAGAACGTTCTTTTTGAATTAATTAGTAAGCATCGATTTCACTTTCGAGAACGGTTTCTTTAAAATCCTGCATTTTCACTAAAGGATTGATGTGCTGAACGGTTTTGTTATCCGCATTTTTCACATTCTGTTTACTCATTTCTCCACGCTGTCCGTGATCTTTGATGGTAATTTTACCTCCGATTACACATTGCAGTTCAGAAAATTCGGTGACGATCTTTTTACCCATAATGGTTACTTTGTCATATGTTTTCTGCCATTTTCCGGCAGGAGCATAAGAGCAAGGCAGATAACCTCCTGAAGTAGGTTTCAGTTTACATTTTCCGAAACTCGGTCCGGATGGGTTGAACTGAAGATCGTCTTCGGTAACGCCAAGAAAATCTGCATTACCCTCGGAATCGTTCCAAAAATGTTTCTCATGGGAAGTAACTTTGTACTGGGGAAACTGATCACCCTGATTACACTGGGCTTTGCCTTTCCGGACAACAAAGTATTTGCCGTCATGAGGTGATGATTGCTGTGACATATTTACGTGATTTGGGTAATTCAAAGATAAAAAATTTACATTAAAAAATAAAAAAAGCAGAAAATTATTTTCCGCTTTTCTGTTTATAAAGAATTAATGTTGAGTATATTCCGGTTCTTCAACAGGCATCATGGTCGGCATGAAATATTCGTTCAGCCAGTAGAAAGTCTGTCCGTTCTGTTCAATTTTCACCGCTGGATCATTTCTGTGAGACAACATTCTGTCGGCTAAATCTTTGTAATGTTTAAAATAGGTTTTTACCGTTTCATTGGTTACAATTTTAGATTTTTTCCAGCCTTTCAACATATATTTCGACATCAGTTCCTCATCAGAAGTATCAAAACCGGTGCTTATTCCCACCGCGTAAGACATCGGCTGTTGATAAAGATCACTTTTATCTAAGAATTTCAGAGTTGGATTGTACTTTTTCAGCAGTTTCACGTACTCGTTAATCGCTCTGGACTGGCTGAAATCTGATCTTTCCGCTCCGGTGTTCTGATAAACTTCCGTGTAGAAAAGTTTTAAATTGTCAAATTCTTTTTCAGAAATTAAAATTCCTTTTTCCAATCCGGGTTTGTAGTCTTTCAGTTCTTTCGGAATATAACCTTTCACCAGAAACGGATTTCCGTAATTGATGAGCTGTGCGGCAATTCCTGCCGGAACAGGATTGGTAAGTCCCGGATAAAGATATTTGTATTTTACATCTACATCGGTTCTTCCTGCTCCTACTGATGAATGGAAATAATCGTTTAAAGATTTATCCAAAGTCGTATTATCAAGAGTAACCTGCGCAATCAGACTGTCGACAGATTTTTTAAGATAACCCGGCTTCGCGATATCTCCTTTTTTAGGAAAAATTACAAATCCCTGTGCCATACTCTGCTTCGGATAATCGAGTGAGAAAAAGCCTTCGTCTCCTTCGATGAGGCTGAAATTATTTTTCGTTAAAACATCATTCTGATTAATAATTTTCTGTTTCTTCAGTTCAGCGATATTTTTTGCGGTATTGGTTACCACATTTTCTGCCATCAAAACAAAATCGTTGTAGGTATCGGATGATCTCGCACTGGTCTGAAACATGATCAGTCTCGCCTGAGCCTGCGTTAGAGAATTGATGACTCCATACATATTTCCACCCTGACTGGAGGATGTTCCCACCGTTATGACAATATTGGTTTCATCCGGAACGTTGGACAATAAATTTCCGGCAGCCATTAAACCTTCATTTACCGGCTGATAACCGCTGTTGCTTACACAGTTCATCTCATTGCTTTTCTGATCGATGAAGGTGGTGATCTTGCTGTAATCTGTGCTTAAATTTGAAACCGCCACATTGTCTCCACAGGAATTATTTTTGTACAAAACAACTCCGTATTTTACCTGATTAAAGTAAGACGGTTTCTCGAATCTCAACTGTAAATCCTGTAATAAAGATTTCACAATCGGAGCATAAGGTGCATTCGGAGCACTTATGTCTAAGGCAAATACGATATTTATTTTTTTATTTTTCTCTGTAATCTCGCGATAACGGTCAAAATATATCGGCTCTCCCAATACATTGAAAACGTAATTTTTGCTGTAATCTAAAATATTGGTAAAATACTTTGTTTTGGAATCCGGAGTGGGTGGTTCATTTAAGGGTAATGTTACCGGAAAAATATTTTCAAGCGGTGTTCTTTTGTTCACATCCGTTAATAAAACGGCGGTTGTGTTTTCGGTTTCGTTTCCTCTCGGAGAACCTTCATGAATTCCCAGCGTGGTTTCTGTAATTCCTGTGGTATTTTTCATTTTTACGGCAGAACGTTCTCCCCATGTGGAAACTACGTTGGAACTTACCCATCCGTATAAACTTGTACCGATGCTGTCGATATCAATGTTTGGTTTTTTACCCACCAGAAATCTTTTGTTATTTTCTGCCTGTTTGTAGACGTATACGATCTGTCCGTTCGGAATTTTCACATTTGCCTGTTCAATAAGACTTGGCGAATTGAAAACCATGATTGAATCGTTCTTGTAATATCTTTCTGAGTTTTTGATGACCTCACTGTTGCTCGGTACGATGGCTACTCTTACCGGAAAACCTGTCTTTTCGCTTTTTAAGGAATTGCTCCATAAAAGAAGATCAGATTCAGGAATCCAGCCGTAGGTTTTAATCTGTTTAGAAGATACTTTTTTCATAAGCGCATCCGGAATGTATTCTGCTACTTTTACCATTCCGTCGCGGTTTTTTAACACCATTAAAGGTTCCAGAAATTTAACTTCCTTATAGGATTTTTCATCGCTTTTATCGAGATAAGCGGTATTTCTGGATCTGTCGGATATGGCGATCCACGGAACTGATTTTTTAGGAAAACCGTTGACGACCGGTGAATTATCAACCTGTCCGTAATGGGTGGGTTCCGGAGTTCTTTTCGACGGCAGTTTTACCTGACAGCTTACGAACAATACTGAAACTCCGATATAATATGCTGCTAGAGGAAGTTTATTTTTCATCCTGATTTATTTAATGATTGGTGTGGTGGTTCAAAAAAAATTCTGAACGGAAAATTATTTACTTTGGTTAATATCAACTTTGGTTACGCAGTTCTGCGCATCATCGAAGTTCACTTTCACGGTCTGGATCACCATATTTTTATCAAACTGAAGACCTGCACAGTACATGTAAAAGTTATTGACTTTGCTGTCGCTTACTTTTACCACGGTATTTTCATTGTTGCACAAATAGGTTCTCAGTAAATAATTATAGTGCATATTGAAGCTGTTTCCGTTGGCGATCTGCTGAAGATGATATTTAAAATCATTATCAATTTTAGCATAAGCATCTTCTACACTTACCTCTTCTTCAAGCGCATCATAAGCGGGAAGAATTTTAATCTGATGAAGAATCGGCTCCGCGCTTTCGTCTGTGTAAAGTGTTACGACATAATCTCCCGGTTTTTTGTAAGAATAGATTGCCATTTTATCTTTAGAATCGATGTTTCCTGTTTCACCGAACTTCCATGTAAACTGTTTGGCATCGGAAATCGCTCGGAACTGTACGTTTTCAAACTGCATTGCCTGAGTCTGTGCGTCGATTAAAGTTCTTGTTTTTGCAGAATCTACGGGCTTGGGAATTGATCTCGCGGAAACCATTACAGGAAAAGATTTGGAATATTTATTATCAATAATCAACGTTACCTGATAATATCCCGGTCTGTTGTAAAAGTGGAAGCCGCTGTTTTTATCGCTTGAAGTTCCGTCTCCGAAGATCCATTTTTTGGTTTTCGCAAACTGGGTTTTGTCTTCAAACAAAAGGGTGTCTCCTACTTTCAGGGAAGAGGGATAAACAACCCCTACAATATCATCTGCGGAGTGTATTACCTTCTTCTGCAGCCACAATGCAACCAGTGCTGCAATGAGCAGCGTTGCAATAACACCGATGATAATGTTTTTTTTGTTTTTTTGAAAATAATTCATAGTTAATGATTGTGTGATGTGTGTGTTTTATTTGGTGTGTCTTATGAAAAGGATTTTAAAATTTACTGAGTCCGTGCCTTTAAAGCTGTTTCCCGCTGAAAAAGCTGACTTTTCTTTTCTTTGAAACCTATAGAGCATTCTTCAAACTGTTTTTCGAAGCTTTTGATGTTTTCCGTTTTGCTGGAAATTACTTTTTTGTCGTTGAAATACATTTTGTAAAATTTCGCAATCTGCGGATACGCATCTTTTCTGATGTCTGAAATATTGTCTCCGTTCTGGAAGTAATTGGCAACGTCGTTAATTCCGTACATGATATTGCTTTCCACGAAAGGCTGCGGCGATTCGTCTGTCAGCTTATTGATCATAGAAAATGTGCTGTCTAAGGTTTTGTAGGAAAATTTCTGCTTCTGATCGAATTTTGCCTTTTCTTCAAGATTCTGTACCGAGATCATATCTTCGTCTGAAAACGGAGATTCAAAACCTTTTAAAAAGATAATTGCCAGAAAAATAAGCGCTGCAAAAAGCATTAAGATCAAATATAAAAACTGATAATGCCTTTCTTTTTTCGATAGTGTGATTTGTCCCTGCATAATTTTAGTTTTTATCTTCTTCGTCGGCTTCCCGAAAATTTTCTTGTAGGATCTACCCTGAGTTCATGGCTTACAATTCCTACTTTACCGCGGCATTCGCTGAGATCCCGTAAAGCATTCTGCTCTTTGTAGGAAACGTTCACGATCTGGTTTTTCAGTGCAAGCATCGGCTCAATCTGCTTCATGAGGATGGAATAATGCTTAAAATTGTCGGCACTGTCTTTTCCCATGATGTTTTTGGCATCTCTTACGTTATCCATAATGTAGTTGCGGAGGAAAATATCGTTATCCACTTTATTGATGTCGAGCTGATCCATACGATACAGGATGCTGTCGACGTGAATTCTGAGAAGGTCGCTTCTGGTGAGCAGTTCGCGGTAGTCATCCGCCTGTTTTTTGATTCCTTCCCGCTGGATATCATAGCTTTTAAAAAAGAAAAAGACACAGATGAAGGATACACCTGATAAGACAATGAATGATAGAACAAATTTCCAAATGCCTACCCTAACGTCTGCTTTGTTTAATTTTTTCTCCCTGATCGAAGACATATTTTGTGATTTGGTTTGGTTCTGTGAAATTATAAAAAAATAATTTATGCACAAAATTTAAGTTTTTACCTTAAATAATTCTATTTTTTGAATTAAATTAAGATTAATTTTCACTTTCAGCATATTTTCCTAATTTAGTGATCTGAATTTTAATTATCATCCACCAAATCGATATTAAAAGTGAGCAAAATATTAACCAATACTGTGCGATTTTCTATTGCCGACAGTGATTTTTATTTTAAAAAAATAATGATCAAAACGCTGACGGAAAATCCGTTCTACATGCTGCTGAACGACTGCAACAACGGGCATGAACTGATCAGCAGGAATTACAGAAGGCAGGAAGATGTATTTATTGTAGAGCTTTTTATGCCTGTTCTCAGCGGGCTGGAAGCCATTAAATACATCCGGAAAAGCGATTCTGAAACCCCGATTATTACGTATTCCGGAACGTATCAGGAAGATATGGCGGAAATTCTTTCTAAAATTCCCAATACTTTTTACTGCCAGAAAAAAAGTACGATTATTAAAGAAATTATCAAAGGAAAAATAACCTCAGACAGCTTCGATTATGAAGCCTATACGAAACAGTGGGAACAGCAGCCTTTAGCGGTAATGGATTATATGAACCGCCAGAAAAAAAGCCAGGAAGAACTTTCTCCTACAGAAATCCAACTGATGAAATTCTGCTATGAAGGCTTCAGTAACAAGGAGATAGGAGAAAAACTGAATCTCAGCACGAGAACAATCGACACGTACATTAACCGCCTTACTGAAAAGCTCGGACTGAAGACAAAACTGCACCTCATCCGCTTCTGCGTGGAGAATGGCTACTACAATTCGAGTATGTAATCGTGACTTACGACGACATCTATACAGAATAAATACTGAGTTCTCAACCTCTTATCAAAAAATATTTTACCACTAATTTGCTAATATTCAATTTTTTTAACTAAATTTGCACACCTAAAATTTAAAATTAAAATAAGGAAATGACAAAGGCAGAATTGGTAAACACCATCTCAAATAAGTTGGGAACCGAAAAGAATGAAACACAGAAAGTTGTAGAGGCATTTATGCAAGAAATCAGGACTTCTATGTATAATGGAGATAACGTTTATCTAAGAGGTTTTGGATCTTTTATCATTAAAACAAGAGCAGCAAAAACAGGAAGAAACATCTCTAAAAATACTGCCATTGAAATCCCTGCTCATAACATTCCTGCTTTCAAACCATCAAAATCTTTTGTGGAGAAAGTAAAAACGAAAGTTACAGTAAAATAAGACATTAACTGAATATTAACTAGTTACTAAAAAATTATAATTATGCCAAGCGGAAAGAAAAGAAAAAGACACAAGGTTGCAACTCATAAGAGAAAGAAAAGAAGAAGAGCGAACAGACATAAGAAGAAATAATCTCTTTTTCTCGAGATTTACAATATAAAGATATAGTTGGTGATTTTAAATTTTAAAGCCTCACCGACTATATTTTGTTTTGCAACTATAAGATGTCTAAGGAAAAGAACGTTTTATATTTTATCAAAAAAATTATCATTCATTCAATTGTTATGCTTAACTTAAGGTTAAAATTTATTTGATGAAAAAAACACTCTTTTCCTACAATCTTAACAATTTTATCTTACAACAAAATGAAGAAAGAACTAATAGTTTCGCATGAGGATGATCTTACAAAGATTGCACTGCTGGAAGACGGAAGACTATGTGAACTTCATGAGCAAGAGGACAAAAGCGATTTTATAGTTGGAGATTTGTTTGTTGGGAAAGTAAAAAAACTGGCACCTAACCTTAATGCGGCTTTCGTAAACATCGGATACGAAAAAGATGCCTTTTTGCATTATCAGGATCTGGGACCACAGTATCTTACGTACAGAAAATTTTTACGAGATACCATTTCCAAAAAACAGAATACTTCAAGCTTAAAAAATTTCGAGATACAACCCGAAATAGACAAAAACGGAACCGTAGACAAGGTAATCGCCAAAGACGATCTTGTTCTGCTTCAGATTACCAAAGAACCCATTTCTACCAAAGGACCGAGAATTTCCACTCAGGTTTCTTTAACAGGGCGTTTTTTGGTACTTATTCCTTTCGATAACAAAGTTTCGATTTCCAAGAAAGTAAAAAGCTTTGAAGAAAAAGAGAGACTGAGAACCTTAATCGAAAGCATCAAGCCTGAAGGATTCGGGGTTATTATAAGAACCGTAGCCGAAGGCAAAAAAGTTGCAGACCTGCACAATGACATGAATCAGCTGATTCAGAAGTGGGAAACAACCTTCAAAAATATACAGAAAAATAAAGTTCCGTCCAGAGTCTTAAGCGAAGATGATAAAGCTTCAGCTATTTTAAGAGACAACTTCAACCAGGATTTCGTGAGCATTACCTGCGACGACGAACAGATGGTGGAAGAAATGAAAAACTACCTGGAAGTTATCGCTCCGGAAAGGAAAAATATTGTCCATTTTTACGATTCCCATATTCCTCTTCTGGAATATTACAATGTTGAAAAACAGCTCAAACAAAGCTTTGGAAAACACGTCAATATCCCAAGCTCAAAAGGTGCTTATCTGGTGATAGAACACACAGAAGCGCTTCACGTAGTCGACGTAAACTCCGGAAATAACATCACAACCGGAGCTGCCGTAAACAAAGAACACGCCTTAAAGGTGAATAAAATGGCAGCAACCGAGATCGCAAGACAACTGCGTCTCCGTGATATGGGTGGAATTATTGTAATCGATTTTATCGACATGCCCAACGCAGAGCACAGAAGAGATCTGTACGAACATCTGAAAGAAGAAATGAAGCGAGACAAAGCCCGCCATAAGATTCTTCCGCCGAGTAAATTCGGGCTGATACAGATTACCAGACAAAGAAACCGTCCGGAAAAACAGATCGACACCAAAGAAGAAAACCCGAACAAAGACGGAGAAATCGTAGCTCCGATCGTGATCGTGGAAAGAATGGAAGAAACCCTGAGAACCATTATGCAAAAGGAAAAAGGAAAACTTTACCTGCATGTACATCCATTTGTGGAAGCTTACCTTACGAAAGGAATCAAAAGCATACAGATGAAATGGTTTATGAAATACAAAAAGTGGGTAACCGTTATTCCAAGGGATTCTTTTAAATATTTAGAATACAGAATTTACAATTCGAATAAAGAAGAATTGATAGGATATTCTAATTAATACAAAATTTTAAACCTCTAGAAAACTAGAGGTTTTTTTATATATTTGTATCAGATTACACAAAAGAATTTTAAACACAAATGAGAAAACTATTATTTCTTGTGCTGCTTACTGTAGTACATCTTACTTTTGCACAGATTATTTCCAAAGATCTTTCTTTTGCTTCAAACGGACTATCTGATGTTGCCAATTATAGCTATTCATGGACTATGACTCAAGATTCCAATGGCAGTATTTATTCATCTTATTCTGTCCCGAATGGTAACGAAACATTTGTATATAAGCTTACCACTAATGGAATTCTGGATTCGAATTTTGGAAATAATGGAAAAATTCAGTTACCTTATTACACCTATCAATGTCAATCCAAAATGCAACCTGATGGAAAACTTGTAATTTTTGGTTACGGTAATGTGAGTGGTGGAATTTCCGGTTCTGCCAATGTAGGAATTGTATACAGAATACTTCCAAGCGGACAACTAGATACCACTTTCGGAACTAATGGAGCCTCTATTATATCTAATGATTTTAACAGTGATACAAATGGTCGTTCTTTAGGACTACTCTTACAAAATGGAAAAATACTCGTTTATAATTCTACTGCTATCTACAGGCTTAATGCTAACGGAAGTATGGATACCTCATTCGGAGTTAATGGTTCCGTAGCAATTCAGGGAAACTTTTATTATGGTGCGTTTGTAGTACTAGATAATCAATCTAATATTATCTGTCTTACTAAAATCAACTCACCCTATAGTAACAGCACCATTGAAAAATTCAATCCGAATGGACAGCCGCTAATGAACTTTGGAAATAATGGTGTTTTACAATCTAATTTAGATTTTGCTCCTTTTAGTACTGCAATTATAGACAGCAATAATAAGATCGTTATTTCAAAATCAAACTCTACCGATAATGAAGTTTTTAGACTTAACCCGGATGGAACTCTTGATACTACATTTAATTGTGCTTTATCTGTAATACATCCCACTGCTTTGGCAAAAAGTATTATTGAAAAAGATGGACATTATTACATTGGAGGAAACCAATCATCTCATCCATATATTCCTTATGGATCAGATGAATCTCCTATTTTTTTCACAAAACTCACTCAAAGCGGCTCAATAGCTTCTGATTTTGGTTATTATGCGGACAGTTCTTTTGCTAATGTTGACGAAATAATAGTCAACAACAATAATATCATTTCAAATATTGGCGGAGGTATCGTAAAATATTTATTTAATACTACAACATTATCAGCTGTAGACGTTACAAAAACCAGTCTTACTATATCTTTTGAAAATCCGATAGAGCAAAACCTAATTTACAAATCGGAAGAAAAAGTAAGTAAAATAGAAGTTTATTCTCTTGAGGGAAAACTTGTTAAAGTTTTAAAAGACGATAATACTAATGTTTCAGAATTAGTAAAAGGAGTTTATATTGCAAAAACCACTTTTGAAAATGGAAAAATCTTAACAAAAAAACTTATCAAAAATTAATTTTAACGCATAAAATTTAAAATCTCCGTAAAAATACGGAGATTTTTTATGATCTGATTTTCATAATTTTACACGCTTATTATAAAAACTAATACCTGAAATGAGAAACATTTTCTCCTTTATTCTATTGTTGTCTTTTTTTGTTGCTTTTGGTCAGAAAGAGGATTCTTTAGCCCTAAATAAAATAATTAAAATAGAAGATTCTTTACTGAATAAAATTATCTATGAAACTGATACAGTTTCATTAAATTCAAAAAGTATTATCCATATTCAAAATGAAATTCTTTTAAGATACAATCAATTTGTTCTGGATTATCCGAATTCTGAATATTTATTTGCAGCATTTTTAGGCAAAGCATCTAAGGAGCAAGGTCTTCATCAATATAATGATGCAAAAAAATCCTATCTTTTTTGTTTAAAATTAATTGAAGATCAAAAAATCGGCAAAGAGCATGACAACCAATCTCTAAATTCATATCTAAATCAAATCTATCAAAGCCTTGCAGACATTGAACTTGAAAATAATAACTTCACAGAGGCAATAAAATTTCTGGATAAAGCGAATGAACATCCTTTTCAGCCTTTTTGCGGAAATGCCAATGCAATGGAACACATTCTAATAGCAGAAAAATACAGTAAAAGTTACATCGGACTAAAGGAAAATGAAAAAGCACTGAATATTTTAATCCCATTATTGATAGAAAATGGTTTGGCTGATAATTCTGAAATCATTAAGCAGGCTTATGATCTTCTTTTAAAAAATAACACAAAAGAAGATTTAAAAATAAAATTTGAAAAAGCATTTAAAAATTTGATTTCAGAAAAGAAAATGAACGGCACATACAAGTACACTGTTTACAGCATTAAATTTTTAGACAGAAATGTAACACTTCCGTATTGGAAACTGTATGATGCAACAACTGAAAAAGACCGAGAAAAAATAGTAAAAAGTATTCTTAAAAATTCGAAATTCTATGCTCTTCTGATAAATTAAAACGGAAAGATCAAATCTGAATCCATGGAGGTGAAATAATAGTAGTTTTTAGTGCTTTAGTATAAAATAAATTATAAAATTTATTTTGACAGTAAATTTTGATAGGATCTTCTTCATAAATTAATTGAATATCCGTTTTCTAACCTAAAGCTGTGATATTAGCAATAATCAGCCTTTCAAATAACTTT
The DNA here is from genome assembly GCF_003094695.1 of Chryseobacterium sp. HMWF035. Lineage (NCBI taxonomy): Bacteria > Pseudomonadati > Bacteroidota > Flavobacteriia > Flavobacteriales > Weeksellaceae > Chryseobacterium > Chryseobacterium sp. HMWF035. Next base: position 31,927 of record NZ_QEHP01000109.1, read on the forward strand.
TCTCCAAAATATCTTCGATTTAACTTGT